>JAQBWV010000154.1 GCA_027624335.1 Planctomycetota bacterium | reverse complement strand
GGATTCATTCTGGGAGAATCTGCGTCCATCTGTGGCAAACTTACCGAGAACAATTTCTAAACGTGCTCAATACGGAGAATGGGTGGAGACCATGCGAATTGTTGTGGCCGGAGCAACGGTCAGCACGTACGAGACGCTGGATGCCTTGATCCGGCACGGCGCGGATATTGTCGGCGTTCTGCAGTTGCGAAATGAGTCCTCGCACACGGTGACCGGTTTCATCAAACTGGACGAACTCGCCGAGCCGCATGGAATTCCGTGCGCGACATTTCGGAACATCAACGATCCAGAGATCGTCGAGCAGGTTCGTCAGTGGCAGCCTGATGTGATGTTTGTGGTCGGGCTCTCACAACTGGTTCGTGCTGAGATGATGTCGATTCCGCCGCGCGGCAGTGTGGGTTTTCATCCGACGTTCCTGCCTGCAGGGCGAGGTCGTGCTCCGCTGGCCTGGCTGACGCTCGATGCTCAACCGGGAGCGGCAACCTTCTTTCTGATCGACGAAGGAGTCGACTCCGGACCGATCTTTGTGCAGGAGACCTTCGGTGTAACTCCTAACGACTACGCGGCGGATGTTGAACGAAAACTTCTCGTTGCGATGAAGGTGGCTCTTGATCGTTGGTTGCCGGAATTGCTTTCAGGAATCTGGAATCCTCGGCCGCAGGATGAAGTCCTGGCAACATACAACGGTCGACGCAGCGTCGACGATGGATTGCTCGACTGGAATCAGTCGGCGGAACAGGTTCACTCGCTGATTCGTGCGACGTCGAACCCGCATCCGGGAGCATATTCCTGGTATCAGGGACGCAAACTGATCATCTGGCGAGCCGAGCTGGAAAAACATCTTCCCTGGCGAGGAGCGATCGGTCGAGTCCTGCAAGTGGAACCAGGACGAGGCGCGCTGGTTCAAGTCGGCGACGGTTTGCTGTGGCTGACTCAGGTTCAGTTTTTCGATGACCTGGAACGGCGATCGGCAGACACCGTGCTCAAAGTAGGAATCAAACTAGGCTTCGTGGTTCAGGATGAAGTTGCGGTGCTGCGAGCACGGGTCGATGAACTTGAGACGCGATTGAGCAAGCTCGAAGGCCGCGACGATTGACTCTTGCGACGTCCCGTATTCTCTACGGCAGCATCGTCGAACCCATCAGGAAGCGGTCGCATTCGCGAGCTGCCTCACGGCCTTCGTTGATGGCCCACACAACCAGGCTCTGGCCGCGGCGGCAGTCACCCGCGGCGAACAGGCCGTCAACGCTGGTCGTGTACTTACCGTAGTCAGCTGCGAAGTTGGAACGACCGTCGGTGCTGACTCCCAGTTCTTCGGCGATGAGATGTTCAGGACCACTGAAGCCCAGAGCCATGAAGATCAGATCGCAGGGCCATTCCTGCTCGCTGCCCTCGACGACGGTGAATGGAGGACCGTTCTTCTGCGGTTTGCTCCAGTCGACCCGGACGGTTCTGACGCCAGTCAGATTACCGTCAGAGTCGCCAACGAATTCAGACGTCTGAATGGAAAACTCGCGTGGATCGCCGGGCAGTTCTTTGCCTTTGACGCGGGAGTAGTCGAACTTCGCCGCTGCTTCTTCATGGCCGTAGTCGACTCGGAGAACTCGCGGCCACTGTGGCCACGGGTTGTTGGCAGCGCGTTCGATCGGTGGTTGCGGCACGATTTCGAAGGTGACCAGCGACTGACATCCATGTCTCAACGAAGTGCCGATGCAGTCGGTGCCGGTGTCGCCGCCACCAATCACGATGACGTCTTTTCCTGCCGCGCTGATGTACTGACCATCCTCGTGCTTCGAGTCGAGCAGACTCTTCGTGTTCTTTGTCAGGAACTCCATCGCGAAATGGATACCCTTCAGATCGCGACCGGGAGTCTTCGCGAAAAAATCATTCGGCCTCGTGGCTCCGACACACAGCACAACGGCGTCGAAGTCCGACATCAGCTGCTTCGCGGGCAGATCTTTTCCGACCTCAACGCTGGTCTTGAAAGTGACGCCTTCGCTGGCCATCAGGTCGACTCGCCGCTGCACGACCTTCTGTTTGTCGAGCTTCATGTTCGGAATGCCGTACATCAGCAGTCCACCAATGCGGTCGGCTCGCTCGAAGACAGTGACCTCGTGTCCGGCTTTATTGAGCTGAGCGGCACACGCGAGTCCCGATGGCCCGGAACCGACAACGGCGACTTTCTTTCCGGTTCGCACTCCCGGAGGGTTAGAGACGACCCAGCCCTCTTCAAAACCCTTGTCAATAATCGAGCATTCGATCTGCTTGATCGTGACGGGAGGCTCGTGAATTCCCAGGACGCACGAACCTTCACATGGCGCAGGGCAGACTCGGCCCGTGAACTCCGGAAAGTTGTTCGTCTTGTGAAGTCGATCCAGCGCTTCGCGCCAGTGGCCACGGTAGACCAGATCGTTCCATTCCGGGATCAGATTCTGCACGGGGCATCCGGCGGCCATGTTGGCGATCAGGTCTCCGGTGTGGCAGAAAGGAACGCCACAGTCCATGCAGCGCGAACCCTGAGCCTGCAGACCGGCAACCGGCAGTTCGAGATGAAACTCATTCCAGTCGCCAATCCGTTCGCCAGGATCCCGCTCGGACCAGGTCTGTCGATCAACGGTCATGAACCCGCGTGGGTCACCCATTGCTACTACTCACTTTCTTTCTGCTTGTGCCTGCTCAGCGCCGGCTGAAAACTTAATCGTATGTCTGAGTGATGCTGCAGGTTGCGTGCAGTGGAACGCACCAGATTGCAGTTGCAGTCTTCTGGAGCTTGTGCTTTCCGCTCTGCTTCATGCTCGCTGCGCAATTGCGCTACTGACCACCGGTTGTTACCGTCGCTTTGTCCGCCGCCTGCTCAGCCGCCAGTTCTTCAAGAGCCCGCTTGTAATCGCGTGGCATGACCCGGATGAATTTTGGTAGCGATTCATTCCAATTGTCCAGAATATCGGTAGCTACCGTAGAACCTGTGAAGTTGGCGTGCTTTTCAATCAGTTCTTTCAGCTCGGCGACATCTTCGACAGATTCGACCGGATCGAGGTCAATCAGTCCGAGATTACAGTTCAGTCGGAACACTTCTTTGTCTTTGGCGAAGACGTAAGCAACGCCGCCGGACATGCCCGCTGCGAAGTTTCGACCGGTCGATCCCAGGACGACGACCCGACCACCAGTCATGTATTCCAGACCGTGATCGCCAACGCCTTCGATGACGGCGCGTGCTCCCGAGTTGCGGACGCAGAACCGCTCAGCAGCGACTCCCCGAAAGAACGCTTCGCCTTCGGTCGCTCCGTAGAGTGCCACGTTGCCAATGATGATGTTCTCTTCCGGAGCGAACGTGGATTCTTTCGGCGGATAGATGATGATTCGACCGCCGGAGAGACCTTTGCCGACGTAGTCGTTGGCGTCACCCTCCAGTTCGATCGTGACTCCGGACGCCAGCCACGCTCCCAGACTTTGCCCGGCTGATCCTTTGGCGTCGATGTGGATCGTGTCGTCCGGCAGTCCGTGCTCACCATGATGTTTCGAGACTTCATGACTCAGCATCGTCCCGAATGCGCGGTCAACGTTCTGAATATCAATATCAAACCGTGTCGGAGTTCCCTCATGGATGGCCGCCCAGGCCTTCTTGATCAGCTCATTGTCGAGCACTTCTTCGAGACCATGATTCTGAGAGACGGTGCAATAGGTGCCGACGTTCTCGTGCGGCTTCACGGCGGGAGTCAGGATTGGAGTCAGGTCGATGCCTTTAGCTTTCCAATGATCGACGGCGTCGTCAATTTCAAGAGCCTCCACGTGGCCAACCATGTCGTTGATCGTCCGGAAGCCGAGTTCTGCCATGATTTCGCGAGCTTCCTCGGCCACCATGAAGAGGTAGTTGATGACGTGTTCCGGCTTGCCGGCGAACTTCCTGCGAAGTTCCGGATCCTGCGTCGCGATGCCAACAGGGCACGTGTTGAGGTGGCACTTTCTCATCATGATGCAGCCCAGCGTGATGAGTGGTGCGGTTGCGAAGCCGAACTCTTCGGCGCCCAGCAACGCCGCGACGACCAGGTCTCGACCGGTCTTGATCTGGCCGTCGGTTTCCAGACGGACACGGCTGCGCAGGTCGTTCATGACCAGCACCTGGTGAGTCTCGGCGATGCCTAACTCCCAGGGCAGGCCCGCGTATTTGATGCTCGTCAGAGGCGATGCACCGGTTCCGCCGTCGGCTCCGGAAACCAGAATCTTGTCGGCGTGACCTTTGGCAACTCCAGCAGCGATCGTGCCGACGCCGACTTCGGAAACCAGCTTCACACTGACGGCTGCACTGGGATTGGCATTCTTCAGGTCAAAGATCAGCTGAGCCAGGTCTTCGATCGAGTAAATGTCATGATGCGGCGGCGGACTGATAAGGCCAACGCCGGGCGTTGAATGACGAGTCGCGGCGATAATCTTATCGACCTTGTAACCAGGCAGCTCGCCGCCTTCGCCGGGCTTGGCTCCCTGAGCGATCTTGATCTGTAGCTCGCTCGCGTTGGTCAGATACCAGCTGGTGACGCCAAAACGACCGGACGCAACCTGCTTGATGAACGATCGTTTGGAGTACTCGTTGGCGCGTCGGCCTGCGGACTCTCCGTCGAACTGCTGCAGCGTGCTGACCATCGCGTCGTGGTCGTCGGTCGTTGCCTGATAAGGAGTGAAACGCTTGTAGTCTTCTCCGCCTTCGCCGGTGTTACTCTTACCGCCCAGCACATTCATGGCGACGGCCAGAGTTTCATGAGCTTCGGCCGAGATCGAGCCGTAACTCATGGCGCCCGTGCAGAATCGCTTGACGATCTCCCGAGCCGGTTCAACCTCGTCGATCGGGATGGAAGTGCGTTTCTTGAATTTGAGCAGGCCTCGCAGGAAGCATGCCTTGTTGTTGTGGTCGTTGACCAGTGCACTGAAGCGTTTGTACGCGTTGCGATCGCCGGTCCGTGCCGCGTTCTGGATTTCGGCAATCGTATGAGGGTTCCAGGCGTGAGCTTCACCTTCCTTCCGCCAGTGATACTGACCATCGTTCGGCAGGACCGGCAGCGTCTGAGTGTCTCTCGTCGGAAAACCAATTTCGTGGCGACGGATGCCTTCTTCGGCCAGTACGTCAAACCCGATGCCGGCAATACGACTGGCTGTGCCGACGAAGCACTGATCGATGACTTCGGAATTCAGTCCAACAGCCTCGAAGATCTGAGCTCCCTTGTACGAGGCAAGGGTCGAGATGCCCATTTTGCCCATCACTTTGAGCATGCCCTTGGCCACTGCCTTCCGGTAGGTAGACACGATCTTCTCGTCGGTGAACTTTGCTTCCAGCATCCCATCCAGCCGCGACTGTCGCAGCGACTCGAACGCCAGGTACGGATTGATGGCGTCGATCCCGTAGCCCGCGAGCAGGCAGAAGTGATGCACTTCGCGAGCCTCGCCGGTTTCCAGAACGAGGCCAATGCGAGTTCTCAGTTCCTGACGGACCAGCGAGTGATGAACAGCGCCAGTAACGAGCAACGAACTGACCGGAACTCGATCCGCGCTGAGGTTACGGTCGGAAAGGACGACCAGGCTGTATCCGTCGTGGATGGCCCGCGCGACATCGTCGCAGATCCGATCGATGGCGGGACGAAGGCCTGCAGCACCTTCGGAACGCGGATAAGTGGTGTCGATCGTGCGAGTCTTCCAGCCTCGATGATCGAGGACTCTGATCGCCGCCAGTTCTTCGTTCGTTAGAATTGGATGGGGCACGCAGAGCCGATGTGCCTGTTCCGCGGTCGAGTCCAGCAGGTTTCCTTCCGGACCGATATAACATTCAAGCGACATGATGATGTCTTCTCGAATGGAGTCGATCGGTGGATTCGTCACCTGTGCAAACAACTGCTTGAAGTATTCATACGACAGTCGTGACTTGTCCGAGAGGCAGGCGAGCGCTGCATCATTTCCCATCGAGCCGATCGGATCGCGGGATTCCCTCAGCATCGGCATCAGCATGAACTGCATCGTCTCGGATGTGTAACCAAACGCCTGCATACGACAGAGCAACTCTTTTTCATCGTAGATTGCCGGCGCGTCGTGCTTTGGAAGTTCGGCCAGATGAAGGGTCTGTTCCTTCAGCCATTCCTTGTACGGTCGCTTCGACGCGACCGACGCCTTGAGTTCTTCATCGGCAATAATCCGACCTTCCTCAAAGTCGACGAGGAACATCCGGCCCGGCTGCAGCCGTCCTTTGGTCTTCACATTCTTCGGATCAACATCAATGACGCCAACTTCCGAGGCCATGATGACCTTGTCATCGTGAGTCACGTAGAAACGGCTGGGACGCAACCCGTTGCGGTCGAGGCAGGCTCCGATGTAATGCCCGTCAGTAAACGAAATCGACGCCGGTCCGTCCCACGGTTCCTGCAGGGCAGAGTGGTACTCGTAAAACGCCCGTTTCTCCTCGGACATTGAATGATGATTCTGCCAGGCTTCAGGCACCATCATCATGACCGCTTCCTGCAGCGTGCGTCCCGAGTGGTAGAGCATTTCCAGCGCGTTATCGAAGTTCCCCGAGTCCGAGCATTCCGGTTCGATGATCGGACACAGCTTGCGAAGATCGTCACCCCACAGCTCGCTTTCCATCACACCCTGACGAGCGGACATCCAGTTAGCGTTGCCCTGCAGTGTGTTGATCTCGCCATTGTGAGCCATGAATCGACATGGTTGAGCGCGGTCCCAGCTCGGGAAAGTGTTGGTGGAGAATCGCGAATGGACCATCGCCAGGTGCGACTGGTAATCCGGATCCTGCAGGTCATTGAAAAATGGCGTGACCTGTTCGGGCATCAGCATGCCCTTGTAAATGATGACCTTCGTCGACAGTGAGCTGACATAGAACATCAGATTCTGCTCGAAGTCGCTTTCGACACGAATCTTTCGACTGGCGTACTTGCGGATGATGAACAGCTCCCGCTCGAAAGCATCGGAATCGAGTCCGTCTGAGGCGGCGATAAAGAGCTGTTCGAAGTGCGGCATGCAGAGCAACGCGGTCGGACCAATGTTGGCACCGGCAGGATCAACAGGCACCTGACGCCAGCCCAGCAGTGTTTGCCCGCGTTCCGCGATGATTGTGTTGACGATTTCGCGGCACTGCTCGCGCTCGACCTCGTCTGTCGGCATGAACACGATGCCGGTTCCGTATTGGCCGCGCGCCGGCAGTTCGATTCCGAGATCGCTCTTCGCCACTTTCTCGAGCAGTTCATACGGGAGCCCTGTGAGCATGCCGGCTCCGTCACCGGTATTTTCTTCGCAGCCGCAGGCTCCGCGATGCGTCATGTGCAACGCCATGCGGTCGGCGTCGTCGATAATCTGACGCGAACGTTCACCTTTGATGTGCGCAACGAAACCGACGCCGCAGTTTTCTTTCTCGTTCTTCGGGTCGTACAAACCGCGCTTGGCGGGAAGACGTCCATTCCGAAGGGAGTCTGCGAAATACTGCTGATCGCTCGAAACCTGCGACGAATCGGTCATCGAAATACTCTCACTTATACAATTTGCAATGCTGCTTTGTTGTTGTCAGCCCACGTCGAGATCTCAATCCTGAGACGCTCCACGGGACAACGCTTGCGGAGTCTCTGAACCGACCGAGACATCCGCGTCTTCCGCATCGACGGTCAGGTCGATGAGTTCAACTCTTGATCGCGATTCCCTGCGCGATTGGTGCGGAAAGGCTGCTGAGCGTCCCGCAGCGAACTCAGGTCATCGTGAAGAAGCTCCACGAATCTGTCCGCCGCGTTACTGAGTCTCCGATTCCGCTTATGAATGACGCCCAGCGGTCGAAACCACTCAACGTTTTCCAGTCTGAGGCTGACCAGCGTGCCGATCTCAAGGCTGCGGGCCACAGTTGCTTCAGGCAGCAACGCGACGCCGACGCCGTCCTCAACCGCTCGCCGAATCTGCTCGACGTTATCAAACTCGTGAATCACGTTTGGCGAAACACCTGCCTCACGAAGCCAAAGATCGAGCTGTTTCCGAACCCGAAGTTCTGACGTAAAGTTCACGTAGTCTTCACCTTCGAGCACTTCAACCGGGGCGGAATCGTAACCGTCCGCAACGCGTTTGGCCAGCAGATGATCTGGATGCACGATCAGCGAAAACTGCTGTTCCTGCCATGGAATGGCCGCGATGTCAGACGACTCTTCAGGGAAAGACAGCAGCCCAATTTCAGCAGAGTTTGAACGCACTCGTTCATAAACGCGCTCTGGATGAGCATATTCAACTCGCACATCCACGTCCGGGAATGCCTCTTCGAAGTAATGGACGTACGAGTCCATCTGCAACAGGCCGACCGAGTAAATCGCGGCCACTCGCAGACGCCCGGTCACGCGCCCGGCGAGTTGCCGCACTTCGTTCTCCAGTCGCCCGAAGCCGGTCAGCAGTTCACGGCAGCCTTCGAAGTATCGCTGCCCGGCGGGAGTTAGCGCCAAAGGTCGATGACTCCGATTGATCAACTCGACGCTCAACTGCTTTTCAATATGAGCGACTGCCTGGCTGACACAGGACTGTGAGACTCCCCGACGGTCCGCCGCTTTGGAAAAGCTGCAACACTCCGCGACTTCACAGAATAATTCGAAATTGCGAAACGACATATGAGCAACAATATAAGGAAATACTGATGAATCATAAGCAAAGTATTAGCCAGACGAATAACAATAAGTTGATCGCCGAGGACCGTCAAGCATTAGCCCGCAGTGTTACAGGACGTGACCAGGCGTGTGTCATGCAACGATCTCCCGAAATGGACTCTTCCTGATCTCTCGGAGTCCACGGCTGTTAGTCTGTTGCAGTCTGCAGGTTTTCGCCGCACGTCTTTCAAACGTCAGCCAGCGCTCCGGTGCTGTCGGCGAATTTGTCGGTCTCGACGCCCAGACGCTGAAGCATCGTGACAAAGAGATTCGACAGTGGGATATCATCGTGCGCGATCTCTTTCTGCCAGGGCTCTCTGCCGCCGACCCATGCACCGCCTTGAGGACTGTCGCCTGCATGGTTGAGGTACTGGCCATGCTTGAATCCCATGTTCTTCCCGCCGGCCAGAATCAAGGGGTAGTTGCGAGAGAGATGGAACGCGCTTGATGCGGACCCAAACAGGACGAGCGTGTTGTCCAGCATGCTGCCCTCTCCCCCAACTTCGGGAGCCGCTTTCAGAGTGCTGACGAAACGTCCGAGTTCTTCACTGAGGAATTGACAGTACGTTCCGAAGTTCTGCCACCCGCCCGGGTTCTTTGTTTCGTGAGAGAGTTGGTGCGTCAGATTGAACCCGACGGCGCGAGCCAAGTAGTCGCTGGCGCCGATGCCGTTTTCCCGACCAATCTGGTAGGTCGCCACTCGTGTGGAATCGGTCTTGAATGCCAGGTAAATCAGTTCAAACATTGTCTGCAGATAAACGCGTGGATCGTTGGGTGTGATGTCCAGCTTGAGGTGATCAACATCGACGACGGGAAGCGGGATGTTGATCCACCGCTTCGCCTTTTCCACTTTAATCTCAGTGTCGCGAACCGACTGGAGATACTCATCCAGAGTCGTCTGATCGTGACTGGACAGTGTTTGTCGCAATGACTTCGCGTCAGCCATGAGATCGTCCAGCGTGCTTTGACTCAGTGCGAGACGACGTGCGGCATTGCCATCACTTTTCACAAACAGCATGTCGAAGATTCGCTTCGGTCGGTGCTCCGCCGGGATCGCGCGGCCGCTTCGATTGAATGACACGGTATGCGCGCCTCGCGGAGTTCCTGTACCTCCATCAGTGGACATGACGAGCGATGACCAGCGAGTTTGATCTCCAACGTGAGCGGCAAATTCCTGATCGAGCGAGATGGAGTTCCGGTAATCTCCAGCAGGCCCCGTCGCAGCTCCGGTGAGGAACTGATCGGCATTCGAATGACCGTGAATGCTCCGCACCGATGGATGCGACAAGCCGGAGAAAACGGTCAACTCGTCTCGCAACGGCTCGAGCGGTTCGAGACATTTCGTGAACGTGAATTCCTTCCCGCTTCCGTGAGGAAACCAGGCCCAGTCTTTGTGAGCCGGATCCTCAGCAAGCGGCATCGGCACTCCGTCAGGCATGTAGAAGCACGCGAGGCGTTTCCGTCCGGCGGGTTGTTCGTCGGCACGAGCGAAGATGGAAAGGGATTCGAACCACGGCAACGCGAGTGCGACTCCGGAGCCACGCAGGAATCGACGACGGTCGAGTGAAGCGAGATTGGCTGTCATAAGACTGTCTTTCTGCAGGAACACTCATCGACGCTGATGATCGCTGATCACTTTGATCGATCAGCATTTATCAGTGTTGATTAGCGGTTCACCTTTACTTTTCTACTTCGACTGAAACATCTCGCTGGCCACAACCAGCGTCACCAGAGTAGCAAGTCCATCTCCCTGCTTGCGAAGATCGGCCGTTATCTGGTCAACGCTTGAGCGATCACCAAATGTTAGTGGCCGCCCGAGGGCGAACGTTGCCATTTTATGAACCATTGCCCGGGCAAACTGATCCTGGCGGTTCTCCAGCAGAAACCGCTTCAGCCCGTCCATGCCATCGAGTTTCTGATTGCTGAACAGAAGGCTGGACGCATCGACTGGTTGGCCGAGGATCTGCGTTCGCCAGATTCCAACGGCATCAAAGTTTTCGAACGCAATTCCCCACGGATCGATCTTTGCGTGACACGACATGCACGCCGCGTGGTCTCGATGATTTTCAATGCGCTGCTTCAGAGTCAGCTTTGCAATCTCAGGATCGGCAAGATCAATCTCAGGGACAGCCGGTGGTGGCGGTGGCGGCGGATCGTTCAACAGACTTTCGAGCATCCAGATGCCACGCTTGAGCGGATGAGAATCCTTACCGTCCGAATTCATCGCCAGCAGGCCTGCCTGAGTCAGCAGACCGCCTCGCCTGTGCTGTGGTTCGAGCTTCACACGCCGAAAATCATTTCCATAGACGTCACTCAACCCGTAGTGCCTGGCGAGTTGTTCATTGGTCATGGTGTAATCAGCATGGACGAAATCCAGCACGCTGTGATTGTTCTGCAGAACTTCGTGAAAGAAGGCGACGGGTTCTTCCTGCATCGACTCTTTCAAAGACGGACTGAACTGCGGGTAGACCTTCCGATCGACGTTCAGGAAATCCAGCAACTGCATGCCCAGCCATTGACGGACAAAGTGTCTTGAAAAACGCCGCGACCGCGGGTCAGTCAGCATTCGCGTGACCTGGCTGGTCAGAACGTCGCGGTTGCTCAGCCGTCCCGTCAGCGCCAGCTCCAGGACTTCATCGTCAGGCGTGCTGCACCAGAGAAACATGGATAGTCGAGTTGCCAGTTCGGAATCAGACAGTCGTTCGACGGCGACGTTTTCAGCAGCACTGTTAGTGGCGTGATTCGGCTCGTCTGACCGGATGAGATAGAGAAACTTTGGCGAAGAGAGCACTGTCGCAAGGACTTCGATCATGGCTTCCTGAAAACTGTCGCACTCGGGGCGAACCTTTGTAAACAAGCCCAGCTTCTGATCAAGTTCTGAAGCAGTGACATCACGCCGCCAGGCACGCGACATGAAGCTCGTCAACACTTCTCGTGCGTAGACCGTTTCGTCGGCATGGTTCGCGCTGTCGATGAAAATTCGAGTGTGCGAGACCGGCGGCCACTGTTCATAAACGGGCGCCGTGATCTCCACGAAATCAATCTGAATGTCGCCTTGCAAGACCGAGCTGTTCACGAACTTCACGTACTCAGACGGACTCGGCAGATCTCCCATCTTCGAAATCTTCCGCACGGAATTGCGAGGATAGATTTCACTCAGAGGAAGATCCCACTGATAAAACTTCGGCTTATCCGGAGCGGCATCAATGGCAATATCGTGGTCGCAGATTCTTACGGAGGCCTGCGAGTCGTTGCTTGCCTGCCAGCCGAATTCCAGTTGCAGACTCGGAAAGCGCTTGTCATCGACTGTCGTTCGCGACGCCCGGATGCGAACTCGAAGTGTTCCTTTCTCAGGGACCTGATCGCCAAGTTCAACAATCAGCTTCTGACCTGAGGGAATGATGGCAACGTGATCGCTTTCTTCCGGAACATCCTGGCGATCGTGCGTCGGTTTCCATGCATACTTTGCGCCGCCGTAACTCCACGAGGCACGCGCGGTCCGTCCTGTCGCCAGATCTTTATAGTGAGCATTGCCAGGCCGAGATTGGAATCTGGCCGCCTGCCGTTCCAGTTCCTGTTTCAGCTTTTCAGCGTCGTCCTTGTACTTCTGCCTGATCTTCTCGGTTTCGTCTTCCTGCTTTGCCCACTCATTGGCCGAAGCGGCTTGCATGGAGACGCCCCAGTGGAGCAGTGCCGGTCGCTCGCCCTGAACTGTCGCCCTCGTCAGAGCAACCCGGCTCAGGTCCCGGTAAACCCCGAACTGAATCGCCGACATATGCAACATTTCGGAGCTGTTCTGAAAACCGTCTTCCGAAGTGGGGTCGGGCGGCAGGTCTCTGGCAAAGTCATACGGGAGTCCGAGCAAATCCTGCAGCACGTAGTTGTACTCGTAACGAGTCATGCGTCGGAAAGACGAGTGCCCCTGCTCAGACCGACGCACTGCTGAGGCGGCTTGAATCTCCGAGGACAGCCAGTCAATCACTTTGCTGCGATCGTCGTCCGCCAGCTCGGCTTCGTCTGCGGGCGGCATCTCGCCACTACTCAACACCGCAGCGACTTCGAGCCACCAGTCCACATCACCTCCATGCAGCAGATTCGGATCCAGCGTATCGATCCGAATATTGCCTTCCTGCGTGTCAGGCCCGTGACATTGAACACAGGCCTTCATCAGCACCGGCTCGACGTCCTTTCTAAATGCAGCAAGCTGCGGCTTCGGAGCCTCAGTTCCAACTGGTCGCCGCTCGTGTTTCCGATAACTCGACCGGAGTGCTCCTGCCGCCTTCAGCTCTTCGAGGGTCAGAAGTGTCGGACCACTGCCGGTCACTCCAGCAGCCTTTGCTTCCACAGCGGAATCAGATTTCAGGCCGCTGTCGCTCTGCCCCGACGCCACGCCACACGTTGTGCACAGCAAAGTAACGAGGCAAATGACGTATCGGTATTTTATTGCGGCGATCATCTCTACTTAAGTTTCTCGTGATTGACGAACCTCATTCAGCATCACACGAAGCCGAAAATCGTTCTCCAGAGGTTGCCTGACAATTCCTCGGCAAACTCCTGATCGGACAATTCGCTCTCGCGACTCCGACCATGAGAGTTGAATCCTGAAAGAGAATTGGCGCTGGCACGTCTGTCGCTATCGATACCAAGTTACCATGACCCGCGGACGCTTTCCCCGCGTCGGTCAATGGGTTCCGATGCACTACGAACACTGGCAGATCGCGACGGTTACCCGAACAACTCCATGATCGGCTTGCCCGAGGTCAGCGTGCCTGAAATGCCGCTGGCGTCCGTCGGATCGTTGATCGGAATGTCGAGGGCGTGGTAGATGGTCGCCGCCATTTCCTCGGGGCGAACAGGCTTGTCGGTGACATACTCGCCCAGCTTGTTAGTCCTGCCGTACACCGTGCCTCCGGCGATGCCGCCTCCTGCCAGAATCGAAGAGAAACACTTCGGCCAGTGCTGGCGTCCTGGTGGGTCCTGCTTCAGAACGAATGGTGTGCGGCCAAACTCGCCTGTGACAACAACCAGCGTGTCATCCAGCATGCCGCGTTCTTTAAGATCGGAAAGCAGTCCGGCCAGCGCCTGATCCAGACGAGGCAAACAGAATCCCATGCCGTAAGAGCCGTTGCCGAAGGCGTTGCCCATCCCCATGTTTCCGCCGTGCATGTCCCAGCTGCTGCTCGGCGGACCCTGCTTGTCGTAGTCGGCCTGTCCGGTCCAGCCGTTGACGGTGACGAAGCGGACGCCCGATTCCACCATGCGCCGGGCGAGCAGCAGGTTCTGCCCGAGTGGATGCATCCCATAGCGCTCGCGAGTTTTGACTGGTTCCTGGTCCAGGTGAAATGCCTGCCGACCTTCGGCTCGCGTCAGGGCTTCGTAGGTCTTGTCGCGCAGGTCCGACCAGTCCTTCACCTGCTGGTCCTTATCCAGTCTGGTGGATTCAAGGCCGGCGAGCAGTGACTTGCGGTAGTCGAATCGTTTCTCGTCGTAGGCGTCGTAAATTTGCGGCGGCTTGAAGTCTGCCATCGCCGGGTGGTTGTCCGCCGCACCGACAAACACCGGTGCATACGCCGAGCCAAGGTAGCCGCCGATGCCAATGTTGGGCGCGCAAAAAACAGGCGGACCCACGCATTTGATCAGCCACGCATTGGAGACGAAGTTGCGTGTGCTGGGTTTGTGTTTGGCGACGAACGAGCCCAGGTAGGGGTGTTCGTTTGGGACGCCCTGCTGCGCACGCTTCTCCGACTGGCCGCTGAGCAGATTGTGCATCGCGTCGAAGTGATTGCTGATCGCGCCCGGATGCGACATGGAATTGATGAGCGTGAAGTGGTCGGTCAGCTTTGCCAGTTCTGTGTGCATCTCATTGATGCGCATGCCCGGCACTTTGGTGTCGATTGGTTCGTAGGGGCCGCGATAGTCCAGCGGTGCGTCCGGTTTCATATCCCAGGTGTCAACGTGACTTGGTCCACCACAAAGCAGGACGAAGATACAGGACTTGTCCGAGGCGACGGCTTTGCCCGAGGCGTCGACCTTGTCGGCACCCATCACCACTCCGGGCATGCCGAGACTCAGTGTGCCTAAGCCACTCGCGATAAGGGCTTGCCGTCGGTTCAATTCGAGATCGTTCATGCAAAAGCTCCCGTGTCCAAAACAACGAGTCGATTGAGGATTTCTGTGTCAAACGGCAGGTCGAAAGGTGAGTCGTTCGCCACGGAAGGTGGCTCATTCCTGCAGAACCCCGTCCGTGTTTTGCAGAGTGTATCCACCAATACTGATCTTCGGCGATTCACCTGGCCGACTTCACCATCCGTCGCCCGTAAGGATACCACGCCAGTCACCTGATCGCGGGTCAGGAAATCACTGGCCCGTGTTCTGATGGAGAAAGGCCGGAGTTCAGAGAGTGTGAGCCTGGAGTCTCGTGAGATCAAATGATGGAGTCGATCCGAAAGCAACGCTCACTTACTGACTCGTTCTGGAAAATCATGAACTGCGTCACCGCAGCGCTCATCACTAAACCGTTCCGTTAGCTGCTTCGTACCGTTAGTGGTGTCAGATCGTTCCTGTTAGAACTACGCGAATGAAACACATTCGAAACTTCTGCATCATCGCCCATATTGATCATGGCAAGTCGACTCTGGCCGATCGGCTCATTCAAGCCTGTGGAGGCGTCACGCAAC
>JAQBWV010000153.1 GCA_027624335.1 Planctomycetota bacterium | reverse complement strand
TTGTCAGAACTCCACGGCTACGCCGCACAACAACTATCCGGACACGCTGCTAGAATGCCCGCCCTGGTTAGCAGCCCAATCTGGGACCGTGTCGCGTCGACATTCCAGCACCGAGACAACCAACCGGATTTACTTCTATGAGCGAACGATGGATTGCCGACAGGATGCACAAAATTGACGCATCCGGTATTCGGAAGGTCTTTGACCTTGCTGCCAGCATGACCAACCCGATCAACCTGAGTATCGGGCAGCCGCATTTCGACACGCCGGACGAGATCAAGGAAGCTCTCTTTAACGCGGTTCGTGAAGGAAAGAACGCCTACAGTCAGTCGCAGGGCATCGCTCCGCTGCGCGAGAAGCTGGAAGCCCGAGTTGCCGCAGAACTCGGCCATACCGATCGCCAGCTCTTTATCACCAGCGGAACCAGCGGAGCCCTCATGCTGACACTGTCGGCGCTCGTGAATCCCGGTGACGAAGTCATTGTATTCGACCCGTACTTCGTCATGTACAAGCATCTGACGACGTTGTCGGGCGGCAAAGTCGTATTGATCGACACGTACCCGGATTTCAGGATCGATGTCGACAAAGTACGGGATGCGATCACTGATCGGACGAAATTGATCCTGTTCAACAGCCCCTCCAATCCCACCGGAACAGTATCAAGCGTTGAGGAAATGCAGGCTCTGGCCGAACTGGCCAGGGAGAAAGATGTCGCCCTGCTCAGCGACGAAATCTACCGTTCGTTCTGTTACGACGGAAACTTCATCAGTCCGGCTAAGTGGAACGATCAAACGATCGTGATTGACGGGTTCAGCAAGTCTCACTCCATGACTGGCTGGCGACTCGGCGTCGTACACGGACCGGCTCACGTCATGCAGCAGATGATCAAACTGCAACAGTTTACTTTCGTCTGTGCACCTCATCCGATGCAGTGGGCGGCGCTCGTCGCGGCGGATTACGACATCACCGGGCGGGTCGACGAGTACCGGCAGAAACGCGACTTCATGGTGCGGGAGCTGTCTGATAACTATGAGATCGCTGGCGCTGGCGGAGCGTTTTATCTGTTCGTCAAAGCACCGTGGGGCACCGGAACCCAGTTCGTGCAGAAGGCGATCGAGAATAACCTGCTCATTATTCCAGGCAACGTCTTCAGCTCGCAGGACACCCACTTTCGAATTTCCTACGCCGCTGAGAACGAAACTCTTGAACGCGGCGTCGAGGTTCTGAAGCGGATTGCCAAAGGGTCCACGACCTGAGAGTGCCGGAATCGTTTCCCGTTGCGGATGAGAGACGAACTTCTTCCGTCATGCCTGTGCAGACGGGAAACCAGCGAAAACCCGTGGATACCGAGTGCCCGCCCCGGCCTTTGCAAGGACGGACGTTGCGAGGATTCACTCTTCGTTCGAAAGAGCTTTCAGAGTAACTCCAGCTTCGATGCGGATCTTAATGTTGGCGGCGTTCTCAGCCAGCGGTCGGCAAAGAGCGATGGCCTGTGCGCGATGCTCATCCGTCAGCGACGCCGAAAGATTGCGTAGAGCCGTTAAGGCATTTCCCAGCACCACCTGATTCATGTTCTCCTGGCTTCTTGCTCGAATCTGCTTTTCGACTTCCGTGTCGCCGTCCATCGATGCCGGATCGACAGGCTTCGTCGCTGACGTCAGAAGCCCCAGCAGCGCCGGTACAGCGTCGGCCATTCCTCGACGGGACATCGCCATGGCTGCGTTGATCCGAGTGTTCAGATCGCGATCTTCCGCCATCACGCGCAGTCTCTGATCGACCGAACCGCCAGGAATCAGTCCCAGGGTGAAGGCCGCTACCTGTCGGATCAGCGGGTCGGAGTCCTGTGAAACTTCCAGCAGACGTTCCGTCAGTTCAGGCCGTTCCAGTGGCTGGTCGTTGTCTTTCGCTCGACCGACAATCAGGGCAATTGACCGTAGCGCGTCCGAGCGGACGATCACTTCATACTTCGCATCCATTGCCTGCAGGAGCGCGGGTATTGAATCGTCGAGCGAGTCCAGCCAGCCGAGTGTTCTTGTCAGAAACGATTGCTGGCTGGTCAGCTCTTCGTCCTGAGCCGGTTCATTGAGCAGCTCAATCAGCAGCGTGGCCAGCTCTTTGGCAATCTGCGGATTCGTCGACAACTTATTACCGGATTCGCCCAGCTCGACATCAGAACGCAGCATTTGAGCCAGACCGGTTGCCCCTCGCCAGCGGCGATGCTCGTTGTTGCTGCGGACTTCGGCAACGAGTTGTCGCCAGTCCTGCTCGCTGGAAGAGAGTTGCCCGAACAGTGCCCACACGGCGATCACCGCCGCAACGATCAGTCCCGGCACCAGGAACAACTGCATGATGAACCCGGCAGATGGCGGCTCCACGTGCGGAAGGTCTTCAGAAATACCATCGACAGGAGGCCGATGATCGTCGGATTCATGAACGGCTTTGTCTGTTGTCAGTTCGTCATTCTCAGTGTGATCCGCTGGGGACTGAGCGTCTGCCATTTCAGCAACCTTTTCGCGATGCGACATTCGATGTCAGTGAGCGGCGTCAAACGAGTGCATGAAGGCCTCATTCAGCTTCGGTCGGGCAGTTTACGTGTGCGTCGTCGTCAGCGGAAAGGAACCACGAAAGCGTCCAGAGAATTGTGTCCTGATTGAGAAAACCGGTTCTCAAGGACTGGCCGATCAACAATGCCCGGAGTCGTCCGGTTTATCCGGGAATTCGTGTCAGTCGATCACGACAAATCGTCAGCTCACGACAATCGAACGACAATCCTGTCCACTGGCAGGTCGCCCTGCTGGAATTTACGAACGCACAGCAGTTCCGGGCATATCGACAGCCCACGCGGTCGTGTATCGTGACGGGCTTCTGTCATCAGCCTGTCGAAAATGTGTGCGACTGACTCCGCGAATGTCGATGCGGGTTGAGTATCACGAAATCCAGCACTTGGCACTGTTCGCCAGGTGGCACCCACAACATTGCTCCTCGATTCCGACCTGCTTCCCGCATGATCCCACGACCCGTCTATATCGCCTTTAGAATCGTCATTCCGCTGCTCATTCTGGGTGCTGGCGCTGCCGGGTTTGTCGCGTTGGCGAATCTTCGAAATGCGCCCGTTCGATCGCGGCCAGAACAGCCGCTGCCGCTGGTCGAAACCGTAGCAGTGGAGGAGCATCATGGGGAAATGACAATTCAGCGGAACGGTACCGTCGTTCCGTTTCGAGAGATTTCGCTCTCTGCGGAAGTTGCCGGTCGAGTCACTTACAAGTCGCCGCACTGTCGCGCCGGCAAGTTTGTTGAGCAGGACGAAGTCCTGTTCCGAATCAACGAGCGTGAGTACGAACTCGAAGTCGATCGACTGACACACGAGCAGCAGCAGGCACGAGCGAGTATCAAAGAACTGAACGTGCAGATCGAAAGTGCTCAGTCGCTGGTCAAGCTGGCGACAGCAGAGCTGGCGCTGCGAACGCGGGAACTCGAACGGGTTCGGATGCTTGCTAAACAGAACGCGGCTTCAGACTCGGACATTGACACGGCCGAGCAGAACGAACAACTCGCGCGCCGCACGCTGGCCCAGCAACAGAACCTGGTGCGGCTTGAGCAGTCTCGGGAAGAGCGGCTCGAAATAGCGTTTGCTCTGGTCGGCACACAGCTCGAAAAGGCGGAACTCGATCTGGCACGCACTGAAGTCAAGGCGCCGACCAGCGGCGTCATCGTGTCGGACCCCGCCGAAGAAGATTCGTTCGTCCAGCCGGGAACGGCGCTGGCGACTCTGGAAGACACGTCGTCGGTCGAAGTCCGCTGCAGTCTGCAGATGGACGAGCTGTACTGGATTTGGCAGCACGATGCTCTACCGGCAGACTCGTTTGACAACAATACGTCTGTGATCGACACCGATGACCAGACGAGCCGCGACCTGTTCAATCGATTGACTGCGCTGGCGGCTCGTGGGATGCCGGCTGTTCCGGCGACAGTCATTTACGAACTGGGTGGTCAGCGTTTCGTCTGGGACGGCAGACTTTCAAGATACGAAGGGGCCGGTCTCGACGCGAGAACCCGTACAGTGCCGTGCCGAGTGCTTGTGCAGAAACCAACTGAAGTTTCCATCCGGGAGACATCGGATAGCGCAACTTTCTCGCTCGCGCCGCAGGCTTTGTTGCGAGGGATGTACGTGACGCTCGAATTTCATGTGCGCCCGCGGCTTCAACTGTTGCGAATTCCGGAAGCAGCCGTGCGACCGGGGCACGTCATCTGGCTGGTCCGCGACGGAAAACTCGAACGTCGCGTCGCCAAAGTGGCTCGCTTTTTCAACGGCTTCGCACTGATCCCGGCAACCGGATCAGGGCTCGTCGCCGGAGATCGTGTGGTCACTTCGCCGCTGGCGACAGAACTCAGCGGGCAGCCGGTTCAAACAGTGAACGACGCAGCAGAATTGATAGTTCCGGAGTTGGACGACCGTTAGATTCGCAACAATTCTGCAAGGTGTGACCAGCGCAGGCATGCCGTGCCCAGCCTTCTACAAGTCTCTTCCGACACGACCCGGCAGAACACGTACTCATGAATAACCTCATTCGTTGGGCAGTTCGAAACTCGCCGGGCATGAACACGCTGATGGTCGCGCTCCTGGCGATCGGTGCGTTCTGTCTGTCGTCAATGCGACGTGAAGAGTTTCCCGAGTTTGAACTCGAACGAATCGTGATCGCCGTGCCGTACCCGGGTGCGAGTCCGGAGGAGGTCGAAGAAGGCATCTGTCTGAAGATCGAAGAGGCCGTACGCTCGGTCGACGGAATCAAGAAGCAGGTCACGATTGCCGCTGAGGGAACGGGCAGCGTCATCCTCGAACTGGAGTCATCGGTCAAAGATGTCCAGCGGGTATTGAACGAGGTTCGCTCCGAAATCGACCGCATCCCGAGTTTCCCGGAAGAGGCTGAGGATCCGGAGATTGAGCAGGTCACCATGCGGAAGCCGGCAATCCGCCTGGCGGTGATTGGACCGGAGTCAGACGATCCCGACGCGGAGCTGAAGCTGCGCGAAGTGGCCGAGCATGTCCGCGATGATCTGCTGCAGTTGCCAACTGTGACCCAGGCCAACCTGATGGGTTCTCGTGCTTACCAGATCGATGTCGAGATTTCTGAAGCGAAACTGCGGTCACACGGCCTGAGCCTCACTCAAGTGGCGGACATCATTCGTCGCGAGAATCTCGAATTGCCCGGCGGTTTACTCAAAGCGGAGTCCGGACACGTGTTGCTTCGAGGTCGGCATAAACGCGTCACGGGTGACGAAATATCAAAGATTGCGCTGGTCACTCGTCAGGACGGCGTTGTCCTGACGGTCGGTGATCTGGGGATTGTCAAAGACGACTTTGCAGACACGGTGTCGATCAGCCGGGTTGACGGGAAACCAGGCCTGGTCATCTCGATCGACAAGACACCGAACGAAGACCTGCTGACGATTGTGGCTGCGGTACGTGAATTTGCGGGTGCTCGAGTCATGCCGGCAGGCTACTCGCTGCACCCGTGGAAAGACGCCGCGATCGCCGTGCAGGATCGCATGGACCTGCTGTCCCGAAACGGACTGCAGGGGCTGATCCTTGTCTTTCTGATGCTGGCCATCTTTCTCGAAATCCGTCTGGCATTCTGGGTGGCGATGGGAATTCCCGTTTCCATTCTGGGAGCGTGTGCGATTCTGCTGTACTTCGATCAGACGCTGAACATGCTTTCGATGTTTGCATTCATGATGGCACTGGGAATCGTCGTCGATGATGCCATCGTCACCGGTGAAAATATTTACGCGCATCGCGAGATGGACAAACCCTTCACTCAGGCGGCCATGGACGGAACGATCGAAGTCTTTCCATCGGTGCTGGGATCCATCCTGACGTCGGTGATCGCGTTCGTTCCGCTGATGTTTGTCAGCGGGCTGATGGGAAAATTCATCGCGGTACTGCCTGTCACGATCATTGCCATGCTGGCGATCTCGCTGTTTGAGAGCACCTTCATCCTGCCGGGACATCTGGCACACGAAAGCAGCCTCTTCTACCGGGTGGTGGGGGTGGCTCTGTTTCCGTTCAAACCGGTGATCTGGTTTTTCAACTGGCTGAATGGAGTTTCCGCGAGACTGCTGGATCGGTTCGTCGAGTTGATTTACGTGAAGATCGTTCGGTTCCTGTTCCACTTTCCTGCCATCGTGGTCTGCCTTGCAGTAACCGTTCTGGTGCTTTCCTTCGGCTTTGTTCGCGCTGGTCTGATTCCTTTTGTGATCTTTCCAAAACTGGATAAGAACGATGTGCGTGCCAAAATTGTCTATCAGGACGGCACGCCCAGCGCCGTAACCGACGCGGCCACAATAAGACTGGAAAAGGCTCTTCAAACCGTCGCCGCCGGACACAGCGCAACAGACGGAGGCAGAATCGTGATGACGATGCACCGCACCGTCGGCTCGTCCGAATCGACCAATCCTGCGGATGCCAGGCCTCAAGGCGCCGGAAGCCATATTGGCGAAGTAACTCTTGAACTGGTCGACACCAGCGAACGCGCCATCAGCAGCAGCGAACTCCTTGCTGAATGGCGAGAGAAAGCGGGCGATTTTCCAGGCGCTGACAGCATCACGTTCGATAGTCCCAACATGGGACCTGGTGGAATTCCGATCGAGTTCAAGCTGCTTTCTGCGAATAAGAACCTGAAAGAACTCGAAGCCGCGGTGGAAGAATGCAAGGTTCGCTTAGCGGAGTACCCCGGCGTTTTCGACGTCGCCGATGACTCAACGCCCGGCAAGGTTGAATTTCGGATTCAGATCAAAGAGCGAGCCCGGGCCATGGGCATTCCGCTGGCCGAACTCGCCGAAACAGTCAGGGCGTCGTACTTCGGAGCGGAAGTCATGCGGCTTCAGCGTGGCCGCCATGAAGTAAAACTGATGGTGCGTTACCCGGACAGCGAACGTCGCTCGCTGGCTGACTTCGACCAGATTCGAGTTCGAGGGACTGACGGAGCCGAATATCCCATCACCGAGCTGGCGGAAGTCGAAGTAGCCCGCGGTGCTTCAGAAATTAATCGCGTGGATCAGATGCGATCGGTCACCATCTCCAGCGATCTGAACGAGCAGGTGGAGGGGGCGAATGCCAAAACGATCGTCGAAGATCTTAAGACGAACTTCATGCCGGGCCTGTTTGAGAAGTACCCCGGTGTCCGAGTTCGCTGGGAAGGCCAGGAAGCGGAAAGTCAGGACTCGATTCGCAGCATGATGATCGGCCTGGCACTGGCGATGATCGGAATGTACATCCTGCTGACAATTCAGTTCACGTCTTACCTGCAACCGATTCTGATCATGATGATCATCCCGTTTGGCTGCATCGGAGCCCTCGCCGGCCACTTCCTGCTGGGCCTGCCGGTCACGATGTTCAGCCTGTTCGGGCTGGTCGCATTGACGGGCGTCGTCGTCAACGATTCCATCGTCCTGATCGACTTCATCAATCAGCGCATGTCCGGAGGCATGCCCCTGCAGGACGCGGTCATCGACGCTGGCCGCCGCCGCTTTCGACCGGTCCTGTTGACGTCGGTGACGACGGTCGCCGGTCTGACTCCGATTCTGATGGAGACGTCACTGCAGGCGCAGTTTCTGATTCCCATGGCAACCAGCCTGAGCTTCGGCATCATGATGTCGACAGTGCTGGTGCTGATCCTGGTGCCATCGTTCTACTGCATTCTGGACATGCTGTTCAAAATCGGCCCGCGGCCTGAAGAATCGCCGACAGCCGAAAACGCTGCATCGATAGCCGAGCCAGAGTTCATTTCCTGAAGCAGATCGCGTCGGCAGGAATTCGCGAGACCGTCTCAAATTCGGGGGGCGATCGAGAGGTCGAGCCCGCCATTTCACCTGAATTCGATTGAACGCCTATCTCCGTAGCGTGGAATTCGGCGTTCATTGGCGAGTGGCTCCACAGTCAGTACGGGCAGCGGCGAGGACGTCTTTCACGTCTCTGGCGAAATCCTGAAAATAGTTTCGCCGCAGGCCACCCGCGATGCTGACTCGCGACCAATGCTCAGTCTTCGTCCAGCCTGGCGATGATGGCTCGACGCGCGGCGACTGTGTCATAGATCACGTATTTCTCGATCCGTTTCCGTTCTAGTTCGATCAGGGTTGCGAGGTTCGTCCCATTGGCCTCAGCGAGCTGGCCGTCGTACTCGGCGACTTTGTCGGTCACCGATTTTCGAGCGGACTCATGAATCGAGACCGCTTCTTCGCCGAACGCCAGGAGTGCTTTGTAGAGATCAGCCTGAGCGCTCGCCGATGGCTGTCGAGCTGGCTCGGCGATCGTGATCGCAAATTCTCGAATAGCTCCGGAGAATGCCGCAATTCGGCGAGCATTTTCATCGAAGACCGCCGGCTCGTCTGGATCATCGCCGCGCAACTTCTGCAGCAGCGCGGTCAGTTCGGAGAGGCTTTCTGAGTACCGGCCCTGATCCGCCTGCAACCACGCGAGCCCTTCGTACGGAAGCAGGTTGTCGGGGTGAGAAAGCTTCACTCGTTCAAAGTGCTTCTGAGCTTCTCGGTCTTCGCGATTGCGATGTTGAATGAGTGCCCAGGTAACCTGTGCGTCGGGCTCGTCGCCTGAGAGTCGGCTGGCCGTCAGGTAGTCCGCTTGAGCTGCGGCAGGCACTCCTCGGCGCGGGCCGGGTTCCCAGTAAGTTGCCAGCAGTTTCTTAATGGCATCTTTGGCCGCCGGAGTAAGCCGGTCCTGTTCTGGCGGAGTCGCGTCCGGACGAAACAATTCTGGCAGTTGAGAATTCTCGCCGATCTTCACTTGAGCCATCTCGTTCCGCAGATAGTCGAACAGTTCCGTCGGTTCGAGATGCACATCCTGATTCCGGTCGCCCGTGCCCGAGTAGGCATCCGCGACGAACCATCCAAACAGACCATGCTGCTTCTCGGCCCAGTCCAGGCCTCGTTGATCGGCGGTGCTGGACGCGATGGCCCAGGTCGTTTTGAACTCAGCCGGTTCCTTTTCAGGCTTCAGCGATTCGATCATCCGCGCGGCGGAAAGCTGACGCTGCTGGTCCGCTCCTTCGCTGACTCGTGAGCAATCCAGCAGGAGCAGTTTTTCCCGAGCTTCGCAGTCTTCGAGTTGTTCGCGCAGCCAGCTCAGCGAGATGCCGGATTCCGTGATCCGAGAAAGGTCAAAATCTTTCGCGGCGAGAAACGCCAATCCGCCGTCGTCGACGTAAGCGTGGCCAGCGAAAAAGACGATCACTTCGCTGTCGACACCCGGCTTTCGCAGCCAGTCCGGAATTGCCTGTTCGATGCGGACTCGAGTTTCATCAACCAGCAACAGCGTGTTGTCGGGTGCGCAGGCGTATCGATTCTGCAGAGTCTCGTGCAGAAGTTTGGCGTCGGATGCCGTCCACTCAAGCCTCGACAGGCTGTTGTCATCGTAGTGCTGAACTCCGATCACAATGGCGAATCGATTTTCATTGACGGGCCGCAACGCGTCGATGGCGTCGACGTCGTTCTGTTCACGCGTGCTGTCGAAACTCAGCTCGACCTTGTCGCTGCGTCTAAGATCCGTAATCTGAGCGGGCTGCCCATTAATCGTCACCGAACATTCCTTCTTCGCGACGAAGACTTTGCGGTTCGAGCCTCCATCGCTGACGATCAGTGTGGAACTGTCTGACTGAAGTTCCAGCAGTTGTCCGGTGTGCAGAAACTGCCGCAGGGCATTGACTTCGACTATGTCCGAATGGTGCAGCAGCGTGACACGATCACCCGCTTCCAGATCGCCCGGCTTCAGAATACGGCCGTCGACAATCTTCTTTCCGTTAATGGTGACGGCACATTCAGAGTCAATCGGGAGCTTGATGAACTCGGTTTTCCCCTGGCGGTTGACTTCGATTGTCAGCGTTGCAGCCAGGACGTCCCGCAGAAATCCATCGAGCCGGCGTTTCTGCTGTGCGATGATTTCCGTTGCCGTTCTCGATGCGGCAAGTTTCGGATCGGGGATGTGCCGCACGGTCACTCGGTCTGCAGGCTTCAGATCTTCCAGCTGAGCGCGCTCACCGTTAAGAAGAATGTTAGTTGTCTCGTTCACGCGAACAGTCAACTCGCTGCGTTTCATACCTGCGGTAATCTGCAGCGTCAGTTGCTCATTGCTGGGAAACACCGCCGTCAGATAGCCAATGCTCTCGTCCGGTCGCGACACGGCGATTTCAAGATAAGACCGACCGTCGTCGGCGTTTGTTTTCCGGACGACGACGCGGTCGTCGGGCTGCAGGTCTCGCGGCGTGATGTAGGTCTTCTCATTGAGAAGAATTTTCGGCCCGCTGCCGATTCTGATTTCCTGCACGCTACCGTCTGAGCGGGTGATCGTGAAAAAGTCCCGATCAGCTTCGACTCGTCCAACGACGCCTTCAAGAGGAACAATGGCATCAGCACTCTTCTGTTTTTCGTCAGAGTTGCCCGGCAGGAACAGCATCAACAGGCTGAGAATAAGACTTCCGCAGAAGGCGGCGATCGCGACGTTCCTGCGGGTTGTGTCCGTAGTTTCTTCAGCCGGAGCATCGTGTCCGGTCTTGACGATCTTGATGTCAATCTGAAGCTCGGACAGCGCTTCGGTCGCCGTTTGATATCGCCGAGACTGATCCTTCGAAACCAGCTTCTGAACGACGTGTGCCAGGTCTTCGGGGACACCCTGCAGGACTCGGCTGATCTCCGGCAGATTTCGATCCGGAGCGGCATGCCACATCATCCAGCCGACCTGTCGGTCACGACCGAACGCATTGAGCCCCGGGAAGAGCGATTCGAAATTCGGTCCGCACATGAGTTCGTAAGCGGCGAAACCCAGCGAGTAAAGATCGCTCGACGGCCCGACTTCTCCGAAGTCTTCGGACATGACTTCCGGAGCCATGTACTTCGTCGTGCCTTTCAGCAAGCTGCCGTCTTCATCGCTGACTCGCCGAGACAATCCGAAGTCGCCAAGTTTGATCCGCTTTCGCGAGTCGATCATCATGTTGGCGGGCTTGACATCGCCATGCACGATGCCTTGCGAGTGCAGATACTTCAGTGCTCGCAGGCAGTGCGCGAGCGACGTGCGGACGGACTTCAGATCGAGTGGTTCGGTCGTGATGCGGTCGGCGAGATTACCCTGCATCAGCTCCATGATCAGCCAGCCGCGTTCCCGATCGATGTCGAAAAACGTGATGATGTTCGGGTGCTGAAGTTGAGCGAGCAGTTGAGCCTCCTGCCAGTACCGCTCCATCTGCTCGGGCATCTGCAGGTACTGATCGTGGATCTGCTTGATCGCGACCTCACGACCGAGTTCCGTATCTCTGGCCCGGTAGACCGTGGCAAAGCTGCCGGCTCCAACTTTCTCCAACAGTTCGTAACGGGAATCCGAAGCCACGAAGCATGCTCCCTGCGGAAAATGAATTTCAATAATTCAGGCTGACCTGTGCGTTCAAAAAGTCAGCCTGTCCATTATGCCGATCGAACCTCTCCACACAAAACCTCACGCGGTGGAAACGAAGTTCGAACCGGCTTTCAACTGCGGTTTGTATTGAACAGCCGATCTCCGGCGTCGCCCAGTCCGGGGACGATGAATTTCCGGTCGTTCAGACATTCGTCGACAGCCGCGGTGATAATTTCTGTGTCCGGGAACTGGTCATGTACCGCTGCGATGCCCTCGGGAGCGGCGATCAGGACAACCAGCTTTGTCTGCGGGACGCCCCATTGACGGAGCACTTCAAGAGCCAGACAGGCAGAACCACCAGTCGCCAGCATGGGATCAAGAACCAGCGCGACATCGCAAGGATCTGTCGGCGGCAGCTTCCGGTAATATTCGACGGGCTGCGCGGTCGCCTCGTCGCGGAACAGTCCCAGATGCCAGACTTCCGCCGTCGGGATGACGTTCAGTAGCGGATCGACCAGCGCGAGCCCTGCTCTCAGAATCGGCACCAGCGCGATCGTCTGAGAAAGAACTCTCGCAGGCGCATCGGCAACCGGCGTTCTGACGATCGTGTCCCGCAGTTCGAGATCCTCAGTGGCAACACTCGCCAGCAACGTCGCGATCTTATGAGATAATCTTCGAAACTCCGCGGAGCTGGTTGTCTCGTCCCGCAGTTCAGCCACGTGATGCTGCACCAGGGGATGTTTGACATGCCTCAGTCGTCTGCTGGAACTGGTCATGGTCTGGCTTTCCAATATTTCGCCGTTAAGGATCCGCATCGAAAGATGACTTACTAAACGGTCTGATTCTCGTCCCTCACAGAGCCGCTCGCCTGAACGCCGGCAGAGCGTGAATAACCGAGTCCAACGGTGGCCACAAGCAGGCCAACTGCGCACCAGAACAGCGAGTCGTCGAGCGACCGACTGCTCGATGCCGCAATTGTGGGGCCGACTTCAGGCCTATCACTGGTCGAGTTGCCAGCGTGAGTTGACGCAGCCTTGTAAGAGGCCCTGGGCAGGGCTCGCGAGGAACTCGACATTCCAGATTTCGGCTCTGCTTCCGTAACGACCGCCGACTGCAGCGTCGCACCCAGAATCCAGCAAAAGAGCACAACAGCAACACTCGTGAGAAGCGGTTCCGGAGTGCTCCTCTGACCATCATCTAACGACCGCGAAATCGTGGACTCGTTCGTCGAGAGACCGTTTCCGGCCGTGCCGCCACTCAGCAAACTGCGAGTCTGGCGGTGCAACCACCATCCACAAACCGCCGCTCCTGCAAGGGCGATCGCTCCCGCAATGACATTGCCGGCAACGCCCAGTACAGTCGCGCTGCCGGCCCCCAGAACTGCAACGGACAACACAACCAACCGGGCCGTCGGTGCAAACACGATTCCAATGGCTCCAGCCAGAGTCAGGACCGCTCCGAAGAAAAAGATGCTTCCGCGCGAGCCCGAAACCAGCGGCGAAGGCCGCGTCAATTCGTCAGTGGCTGCATGAGAAAGTCCCAGCATCGCGAGCCCGCAGAATGTCAGACCGTGGAACATCGCGGCCCGCGAGATTCGAATTCGTGGGTCCGGCTGCCGTTCCCGCTCTGAGCCATCCGCCTGCCGCGACTTTCCAGCCGCACGCTCGCACAACGACAGATAGATCCCGCAAATCGACAGCAGGCCACCAGCAAGGACGGTTACGTTCACAGCAGGAACTCACAGGGACGAATGATGTACCGATCGCGCATCAACGCTCAACAGATTCTGAGACACGCCTCGTAGTGCCATCTTGCCTTTCGCAAAAATCGCTCACACGAAGACTCACACGTTCGCTATCCTACGACTACGGCCAGGCATGTGTCACTCAGTGAGGATGAGTGACTTATCAGGATCCAAGGTGCGTTTCGCTACGCTCCACGCCCGCTACGGACTGAAACTGCAGCGGCTTCGACCGGGTACACTGTCAAGAGATGACCGTTGCATGCCAGACAGAGCGCGTCCCGATCAGTGAAACATACCCACCAGGCACAGCCATGAGCGACAATTCTGAATCAACCCGGCCTGACGAGAAGCAATCCGGAATGCCTCCGGTGTTCCTGGTAGCAGGATTTCTGGTTATGGCGACTGCCGGTTCTGTATTCGTCATTCTGCCAGCCGGTCAGCAGGCAGCGACCGTGTCATCGTCGATGGTGTTGCCTGTCGGCGATTCGCTTCCGTTGGCGAATTCCGAGGTTGCTGGCCACGGCGGCATAGCCGGTCACGTGATCACCCCCGACGAGTCGCACGTTGCACAGAATCCGGCAGAGGAGCGATTGAATCGACTGATCGTTGGCACCTGGCGTCAGAACTATTTCGGAGAGAGAACGTTGTCGGTCACAGCCGACGGAACGGCAGCGATGACAATCGTTCCAGATTCTGTGTGGGCATTCGCGTTTGGACCACGAATCGACCTGAACATGTTCTGGTCGATCAAAGACGGACATCTCGACTACGGAGTGAGCGGCGGGACTCCTGCCGAAAAAGTAAGAATGGCGTCCACCACTTGGGGCGATCACTGGATCGAGAAGATCATCCTGCTCGACGAAAACAAACTCGACCTGCTGTCGGTCGACGGCGTCACTCATTCCATCTGGGAACGGGTGTCTGTCAAGCCTGAGGCTGCGGTCGAACCAGACAATGAGTGAAATCGGAGAGACGCGCTGAGGTGCAAAAAAGCTGAGGACGCAAGGAATCTCCCGAACCTTGAATGGTCGCGACAGCAGGCTTTCTTTCCTTGAAATCGCTCACTGCACTTGCAGTCTCACCGCCCTTCGCGATTCAAAACTTCAACAGCAGCCGATTCACGTATCGTTATGCTTCAGGCTGCTTGAAGTGGCGGTCAGCGGGGACGGATTCGATCAGCAGGTCGACAAGTTTCTCGCTGTTGATCTCCGCCGCCTGCGCCGCATAGTTCACGGCGATTCGGTGCCGCAGCGCCGGGCGAGCGATCGCCTGAATGTCACCTGTTGTCGCATGGCAGCGTCCATGCAGAATCGCGCGAGCTTTAGCGCAGCTGACCAGCGTCAGCACACCACGCGGCCCAGCTCCCCAGCTCGACCACTTGTTGACAATATCGGGAGCTTCGTCCGTTCCTGGTCGACTGGCGCGGACCAGAGCCCATGCGTAACCCAGCACCTGATCGCTGACCGGAACTTTCGTCACCAGCTTCTGGAAGTCGACAATCTGTTCAGCGGAGATCACCGGCTCGATCTTGCCCATCTGACCAGTCGTTACTCGGCGAGCAACCTCCCACTCTTCGGCACCGCTTGGATAATCCACTTTGATGTACAGCAGGAACCGGTCGAGTTGCGCTTCCGGCAGCGGGTACGTCCCTTCCTGCTCCAGCGGGTTCTGAGTCGCCAGCACAAAAAATGGATCAGGCAGGTCGTACGAAGTACCGCCCGCACTGATATGCCGCTCCTGCATGGCTTCCAGCATGGCAGCCTGAGTCTTCGGCGGGGTCCGGTTGATCTCGTCGGCGAGAACCATGTTCGCAAACAGTGGCCCCGGTAGAAACTTGTATTCCCTCGCTCGAGTTTCCAGATTCTCCTGAATGATCTCGGTGCCGGTGATGTCACTCGGCATCAGGTCCGGCGTGAACTGAATTCGCTTGAACGACATCTGCATCGCGTCGGCCAACGAGCTGATCAGCAGCGTCTTGGCGAGTCCCGGTACGCCTTCCAGCAGCGAATGTCCACGCGCGAGCATGGCCACCAGAACCTGTTCGATCACGTCCTTCTGACCGACGATGACTTTCGCCAGTTCGTCGTTGACCTTCTTGAAGGTGGCCGCACAGTTTTCAACGGCGGCGATGTCATCGCGGCTCGGTTCGTCTGACATGAAGTCTACTCAATGGCTGTTGCATTTGGGTGTTGATCGAGCGGACTACGGAAAAGTCGCCCGCTATGAAGTCCAAAACGGTAGCTGGTCGGATGGGCGTTCAACAAGGATCACCAGAGATCGGCGTCAACATCTTCCGCAGCCGACCGCTTGACAACAGGGGGCAA
>JAQBWV010000152.1 GCA_027624335.1 Planctomycetota bacterium | reverse complement strand
CGACTCCAACTGCGAACGCTCCGGAATGTTTTGCGGTCAGCATGTCGACGCTCGAATCTCCAACGTACAGACACTTTTCAGGCAGAACTTTCAGCGTCTGGCACACTTCAAAGACACCATCCGGATCCGGTTTGCGTGGAACATTGTCGCGTTGACCGAGGATCGGGCTAAAACTCCAGTTCGAGAAAAACTCGGCCATGCATACTCCGACAAACGCGTGAGGTTTGTTGGACAGAACAGCCATCGGAACTTCACGACGAGTCAACTCGCAGAGCAGGTCACTGACACCTGGATACAGCCGCGAGTGCCGGTTCCAATGCAGACTGTAGGAGTCTGCGAATTCAGAAACACACTCTGCGATCAGCCCTGCAGTGGTCAGGCCCGTCGGCAGGATTCGCTGAAACAGTGTGGCCACACCATCGCCAATGAAGTGGCGGTACGCATCGAGTGTGTGAGTTGGGTGTCCACGACGCACGAGTACTTCATTCGCAGCGCCGCCAATGTCAGCCAGCGTGTCGAGCAACGTTCCGTCCAGATCGAAAATCACCACTTTGAAAGCTGAATGCATCCTGTTCTTTCCAGACTCAAACAATTCGCATGGACTCGCTGTCGCAGGCGTCAGATACGAATTTTACAACTCGCGGCGCCATCATGTTGAAGTAGTCCCATGAGTGGCCACCGTTGCTGGTTTCGAAGTCGGACTCAAACGGAATTCCGCTGGAGTAAAGTTTGCTGGCCAGTCGCTCGGAACTGTCAATCCAGTCGGTATCTCTCGGGTCGCAGACGATGAGTTGATGTCTAGGCCAGTTCAATGGTTGAAGATGCAGAATGGCCGTCTGCTGACGTGCTGCTTCCTGAGTCTTGAAGATCGCGTCGAGCGGAAGTCCCGTGCCCCACCATTGATGAAAATCAACTGCCGGAGAAATCGCAGCGATGATCGGAAAGTCCCGACCGCATCGATAGCCGAGCTGAATGACTCCCTGCCCGCCCATACTGATACCGGTCAAAGCGATGTTCGGCGTCCTGACGCCCCAGTTCTCGCCGATCCATGAAACCACATTGTTTCTCACGTAGTCGAATGGTGTGATCTCGAGGTCGAACTCTTCGCAAATCTCAGGCAGCCACCACGATCGCTGGCCGTGCGGGCAAACAACTCGCAGGCCGTGCTGGTTGAGTTCCCGGCTGAATGTCTCATTGTCTTTCAATGTAGTGAGCCCGTGACCGTGTAAATGGATCACCGCCCGCTCAGACCTGGGAGAATCGGGAACAAAAATGTCGGCGTCTTTGCCGTTGATCGAAGTTGTCGTCCAGGTACCGTGCATGTTTCGTCCGTCAGAAGGCCGCTTCGTAAACTGCATCAACTGCAGAGTTTCACGGCCTGATTAGCGAATCGCCGAGGCAATCAGAATCTTGCCTTACGTTGTGACAGGTATTCGAGCAACGCCGTTCCGAAGTTCATGCTCGTATCCAGCGGGACGTAATCACATCCCAGTGAGCGGCATTCGGAACGGTAGGTATCGCGAAGCTCGTTCATTGTTTCGATATAGTCCGCTCTCATGCCGGCTGCGTCGATGTTGCGTTCGATTTCGCCGGTTTCCGGATCTTCGAGGTCAACCATCCCGTCAAAGGGAAACGTGACTTCGGCTTCGTCCAGCACGTGAAACAGGATGATGTCGTGACCGGCATAACGCAAAAGCCTCAGCGACGTGATGACGTCATCAGGATCCGTCAACAGGTCAGAAACAATAATCAGCAGGCCGCGATGTCGAATCATTGCGGCGACTCGCCGGAGATTCTGAGCGATCTCGGTCTCTCCGTGTGGTTTCGACTGAGACAACACTGCAAGCAGGTTTCCGAGCTGAGTCCGCTTGCTGCGAGCTGGCAGGCTGCTGCGAATCTTCTGGTCGAACGTCACCAGCCCAACGGGATCCTGCTGGTGGATCATCATGTAGCCCAGCGCTGCGGCCAGACAGACGGAATAGTCAAACTTCGAAAGCTGTTGCCGGTACGTGTAGGCCATGCTTTCGGAAAGGTCCATCAACAGGTAACCAGTGATGTTGGTCTCTGCCTGGTATTTCTTGACGTAGTATCGGTCGGTCTTGGCGTAAACCAACCAATCGATGTCTTTGGGATCGTCGCCCTGGGTGTAACGACGATGCTCGCTGAACTCGACGCTGAATCCGTGATACGGACTGGTGTGTAACCCGGTCAGGAACCCCTCGACGATGAACCGTGCGCGCAGGTCCAGCCGGGCAACCGACTGAATGACTTCCGGTTTAAGGTACTGCTCGCTTGAGGGCATGCGGATTCTGATTCTGGTAGGAACATCGCAGAACAGGCAGACGTCTCACTGAATGACGAAGGAGTGCGCAGAGTGCGTGAAGCGCGTCCGGAAAGTCTAACGGATTGGCCAGCCAGGAGGGACAAAGGCGACGCATTCCTGACTTCCAGCGTGCAGTGTCATTTGAGTCCCGGTGGACCGTGCCGCCAGGTCTCGAGTTGAGATCGCCCCAGCGAGGCATCTGATCCAGGCCATTCGTGATTCCGCCAGCGCCCCTGGTGAGGATCGACTGTCTCACCCGAGTAGTGAAACAGGTGGTCGCCCGAACTCCAATCATTCGGAGGGTCGTCATCGTCCGGTGCGATCCCGAAAAACTCGAAGACCAGGCGAACCGTTCTCATCACGACCGCAAACGAAATCATCATGATCGTCGCGCTCAGAATCAGCAGTGGGCCAGATCCGAATATCGGTTCAACGTTCGTCCAGACTTGCTTCCAGAACAGGATGACGGAAAGCGTCGCCAGGCTCAGATAAGGTCCGAACGGCAATTCTCGTTGCCGACGAAAGATGAAGGTGGCCGCCACGACCAGCAGAGCAAACATGGGAGCCATGAAGAAAATGACGACCCCTGCCTGCCACCCGAGAAAGCTACCGACCATCGCCATCAGGACAACGTCACCAAAGCCCATTGCCTCGCGACCAAGCGCCCAGTGCCCGATGATTCGGACCAGCCAGACAACTCCGCCAGCTATAAGGAACCCGGCGAGACTCACGGCCAGCCCGTGCAGATGCGGCCACTGACCGATCCAGTCAGGCAGCGACTCCTTCAGAAAAATCCAGTCCGACACGCCTGGATAACTTCGGTCCAGCCAGTATTGCAGTTCGCGGGCGAACCGCGTGTTCTGGTGCCAGACCGGCGTCAAATAGATCTGCCCGACCGCTCCCGCTCCTACAAATCCGACCGCCATCGCTGGCAGCGTACAGCCGTCAGGAATGATCCACAGGTCGAGATCAATGAAGCTGGCGACGACCAGTGCCTCGATCAGGATCATGTGATAGAAGTAGCGCCAGTGAATCAGAGCTGCTGGCGACAGCCACCAGCTCGCTGGATCACCGATTGGACCGAATGGTCCGTGTGCGGCGCTGTCGATGATCGAAGCGCCAAACCCCGCCGGCACCTCCACCCAGTAAACGAGAGCCCAAAGCGCTCCGTTACCGAATTCGATCAGTGGATAGCGAGGCGAGATTCGTCCCTTGCAGTCGTAACAACGTCCCCGCAGCATCAGCCAGCCGAGTATCGGAACGTTGGCCCAAGGGGGAATACTGTTTCTGCAACGGGGACATCGGGACTTCGGATAAACAACGGCGTAAAGCGATTCCCAGAACCGCTCCTTCGTCGGGATGCGATAAATGCAGACGTTCAGAAAACTACCTACAACCGATCCCAGGACGAACAGGTAAGCCAGACAAATCCACATCGGCAGGCCGAACGCAGTTAGAGACACGTCGAGTCCCCCGTTGTCTCGTCTGTTAATCGTTCGGTATCTGCGATCGTATCCAGGTTCAACCTTGCTCCGAGCTGCGATACCACGTGCTCAATCAATTGATCAATCGTGGGAATCTCCGTACGCCCAGGCAGCGGTTGATCTGTCTGAATGACGAGGTCGGCCGCCTCAAGGTAAATCGGCTCGCGAGCTTTGAGCAGTTCTACGATTTCTTCTCGACCGCCTGCTGCCGTCAGATTCGGACGGCGTTCGCGTGTTGTTTCATCGCCGTACAGCCGCCGCTCGATCGTATCGATAGAAGCTTTCAGCCAGACAACGGGACCGGCATTCTTGAAATCGCGTCTCGTTTCTGGATTCAGGACGGCTCCGCCACCAGCGGCAATCACGAGTCGATCGCGAGAAAGCAGATCGACCAGCGTCACACGCTCCCATCGGCGGAATTCGGTCTCACCATCGGTGTCGAAGATCTCACGAATCGTGCGGCCCGCTCGGCATTCGAGCTCCACGTCAGCGTCTATCGACGACCAGCCAAGGCGTTCTGCCAGAGGCTGAGCGAGCGTCGATTTGCCAGTGGCGCGGTATCCGATCAAAGTCAGGATCATTGAAGCGTCGTCGACGGAAGATTCTGGAGTGGCAGCCGATTTCGGATCATAGGACCGGCACCAACTCGCGACAATCAGTCAGCAAACGCAGATCGAACAACCAATTCAGCTGTGACGGATCAGTACTGACGACGCTGGCGGGAAGACGGGATGTTCATTTTCTTGCGATACTTGGTCACTGTTCGACGGGCGAGCTCGTAACCAAGCTTCGCCATCTCCGCAACAAGAGCGTCGTCGCTGTAAGGAGAGTCCTTGTCTTCCCCGTCGACTATCTCCTGCAGCTTGATACGGATGATGCCCCAGGCGACATCTTCACCGCTCGACGTTTTCGTTCCGCCACCAAAGAAGCGTTTCAGCGGGAACAATCCTCGCGGCGTTTGCACCCACTTGTCGTCAACAGCTCTCGAAACAGTCGTAACATGAACGCCGACCTGGTCAGCAACCTGCTGCATTTTGAGCGGGTGAATGAATTCGGGGCCGTTGTCCAGAAAGGCCGTCTGATGGTCAACGATTGCCTGAGCGACTTTACGAAGCGTGCTGTAACGCTGCTCGATGGATTCGATGAGCCATTTGGCTGAATCGATTTTCTTCTTGATGTATTCCTTGGTAGTCGCATCCACTCCGTTTCGAAGCATCTCGATGTATTTGCGGCTGATTCGCAGATTGGGAACGTACTCATCAATCACCTTAACGACCCATCGACCATCGTCTTCCTGTACGACCTCAAGGTCTGGCGTGACGTTCTGCACCAGACGCACTTCGAATTTCCGACCCGGAAACGGATCGAGATGCCGCATTTCTTCCATCGCGTCCTTAATCAGGTCGATGGAATAACCGGTCTTTCGCGAAATCAGCGGCATGCGGTTGTGACCGAGGTCGTCCAGATGATCTCCGATCAGCACTTCCAGAACGTCGTGATACATCAGCTCAGGGGTCAACTGAAGCAACAGACACTCTTTCAAGTCGCGAGCGCCGACTCCTGGCGGATCCAGTTGCTGAATACGCTCCAGAACTTGCGTCGCGTCTTCGTAGGTAATCGGACCGCCGTAAACCTGAGTGATCTCCGGCAACGAACTCTGCAGACGACCGTTGTGATCAAGGTTCTGGATCAGGTACTCGCCGAAGGCACGCAGGTCGGCAGACAGTCCAAAATAATGAAACTGCTCCAGCAGATAATCGTGCAGCGTCTGGGGCGTCATTACGACGTTCGAAATCATGTCCGAGTGACTGTCCATCGCATCTGAAATTCGATTCGACGACGGTCGCGACTCAGCGGCAAAGTTGTCATCAGGCCAATCGTTCGCCATATCAACGAGGCGTTCGAAATCAGCGTCGTTACCGTGGTCGTTATCAACCAGCAGCTCTTTTTCTTCAGTCTGTTTTTCGTTGGCTTCTTCGCGCGCTCGTTCAATTTCCAGGTCGCGTTCGGTCTCGGACGTTTCCTTCATCGTCCCGCCGTCGATCAGCGTGACATTATCTTCGAGTTCCTGCTCGATCCGCTCCTGAAGCGCCAAATAAGGAAGCTGCAGGATCTCCATCGATTGGATCATGCGCGGAGCCAGCTTCATTTGCTGGCTCATCCTCATCTGTTGAGAGAAATTCAGTTGCATGACCGCGAGTCCTGAGTACTCCGCTCGCCGAAGTTGAAGTGGCGCCCAGGTAAATGTTACCCGATGCTGTCGGCGAGAAAATGGTTGTTCCTGATTCGATAATAAAAACGCCAAGTCAGGTCTGGCTGCGTCGACCGATTCTCTTGAGAACCGACAGTCATCACGCACATTGGTGAACGACCAGCCAAATCCGTTACCTGATCAACAGCCACCATGACTGCTGCTGAGCATCCAGCAAGTGTCATAAAGTCCCGCGGGAATGCCAGTCACACCCGCAATGCGTTTGGAAGAACATCAAAACGACTGACGACCTCGCATCGCGTCGGCCAGCATCTCCTTGTTCGCAAACTCTAGCACACTTCCGGACGCTATCCCTCTGGCAAGTCGAGTGATTCTCACAGGATCGCTCGCCAGGAGATTGGAAATGAACAGGGCCGTTCCATCCCCTTCGAGCGTTGGGTTCGTTGCCATGATCAATTCCTGTACTCCATCCCGCCGTACACGCCGTACGAGTGCATCAATCGTCAGATCCTCGGGACCGATCCCCTCAAGTGGTGAGATTCGTCCCTGCAGAACGTGATACACACCGTCGTACATTCCGGATGCTTCCAGAGCGATGACATCTCTCGGTTGTTCGACGAGACAAACCACGTGCCTGTTCCGCTGGTGAGACGAGCAAATCCTGCAGACGTTCGTCTCCGTCAGATTGAAACAGGCTTCGCACGCCCGGATCGACGATTTCACTTCCCGGATCGCGTCAGCCAGCGCCAGAGCTTCTGTTTCGTGACAGGCCAGGATGTGGTGAGCCAATCGCTCGGCCGTGCGAATTCCGACACCGGGAAGGTGCGAAAACTGATCGACCAGATTGGCGACCGCCGGACCGAATGGATGCGACTCAAGACTCTGTCGAGCCATGATTTCCTACCTGTTGTCAACTCTTGACGAACGATTCGTGAGTTTTCTGCCGACTGCGTTTATTTCTGCCAACCATTGATGCCCGTTGCTGGAAGCTTGCGATTCAGCCGTCTCAGCTGGGACGAGTCCCGGATAAGGTGTCAGACGATACTGAACCTCGTGCGGCCCTTAGCTCGACCCGCCCGATCCAAGGCCAAGTTTCGACATCATGCCTTCCAGACCGGGAATATTCAGTCCGCCAGCGACCTCCTGCATGGCTTCGGCGCCAGCCTGACGCGATTTGTGCAGAGCATCGTTCATCGCCGAGACGACCAGTTCCTCAAGCATTTCTCGATCGCCGCTTTCGAACAATGTCGGATCAACAGTGCATCCGATGACGTCCTGCTTACCGTTGACTTCGAACGCCACCATCCCACCGCCAGCTGAACCACGAATTCTCATGAGAGCCAGCCGGTCCTGGATCTCTCCCATCCGGCCCTGCATCTCTTTGGCCTGTTTCATGAGTGAGGCAATATCCCCAAGTCCTTTCAACATGACCCAACATCCTTTCCTTCTGAATCCGGGAGTCACCGTTCAATCGCTACTGATCACTCTCAACAATCTCGCCAACCAGCGGAGAAATCCGTACAACCTGAGCAGAAAACACTTCGACAACTGAACACAAGAACTCATCTTCTTCCGGCTTATAGACCCGTTTGGCCTGTCGACCAACTGGCTCCGCCACTGTTGCCTGCTGTCCTGCCGGTATTTCCTCACTCACCGTGATGCTGATCCGGACTGACTCTCCGGTAAGTCCAGATGCAATCTGCTCGAGGCGATTGAGCGTCTCAGGCTTCTCCAGATAACGCTTGCTGTGATGGTACTTCCGAGGCAGCGTCAGTTCCAGCTTGTTTGGCGCAGAAATTGCTGCATGCGACACCGCTTTTACGTGACTTTTCAGCATATCGTTGATTTTCGCCACCACACGCGTCCAGACTTCCGTCGCGTTCTCTGGTGTGAAGCGGACAAGTTTGGCAGAAGTTTCTAACGCAGCCCCATCTGCTGTTCCCGCTGCGACGCCGTGATCTACTGCCGCGGCGGCAGATTCAATCGTCGCCTGGGTATCGGGTTCTGTCACGTTTTCAGACCGCGATTCAGACTCGTCGACGCCTGGTGGAGCGTTCTCGGCAGCAACATCCAGACCGACATTGACGTCAGATACAGAAGCCGTGTCCTCATCGACGTCAATAGTCGTCGAGACCGGAGCGAGTTCCGCAGTATCACCCGGTGACGCAGACGTTTTGCCGTCGGGCAGGGTGCCGTCACCATCAGGCGAAGCCGCTTCCGACTGCGTGCTGGCTGCCACGGCAGGTGCAACTGCGAGAGCCTCCGCCTGAGACAGTGGACTCTGCTTAGGCAGATTCTCTGACGAAGCGTCTGAAGCAGAACTCGTAAAGTCCGGAGCCCGCGGCGATTCGCCGAACGCTACGTCATTTTTTTTTTCTGTCGGAGCAGCCGAACTCTGACCAGACGCGACCGATTCGCTGCTCTGTAACGATTCTATTAAGTCGCCGATTCCAGTCAGTTCTTCAAGCATCGCGACCCGCACCAGCGCCAGCTCGGCAAGTGCCCGGCCATAGGTCACTCGCTGCATACGACCTTTGGCATCAGCGAGGATCTGCATCGCTGCGACGATGGTCTGCAGCCCCCAGGATTCCGCCTGCTTCTGCAGCAGTTCGCGACTGACGGGAGCCACCGACAACAGCCCGACACTGGCCGCTCCTGACGCCAGAATCATGAGATCTCTCAGATAAAACAGTAACTGATCCGTGAGTTCACCAAGCTGCACACCACCATCAAGCGCTGCATGAAAGGCGTCGATCGCTTTCGCCTTGTCGCGGTCGACAAGAGCTTGTCCAATGTCAATCAGCCTGTCGTCACTCGCAGTCCCCAGCAGTCGATGTACATCGACTGCCGAAATGTGTTCCTCGCCGAACGCCAGCAACTGGTCGAAAATCGATTGACTGTCCCGCATCGAGCCGGCAGCGCGCCGAGCGACCAGTTCGAGAGCTCCATCATCGACGTCAACCCCCTCGGCCTCTGCGATATGCAACAGTCGAGCCTTGATATTCGACGTCTCGATCGTACCGAAATCGAATCGTTGGCATCGCGACAGAATCGTATCCGGAACCTTGTTCGGTTCCGTTGTGCAGAACACGAATTTGACATTGGGCGGCGGCTCTTCCAGCGTCTTCAGAAGTGCGTTAAACGCTTCCTTCGTCAGCATGTGAACTTCGTCGATGATGTAGAGCTTGTACCGCGTCCTCATCGACTTCACGTTGACGTTCGCTCGCAACTGGCGGATGTCATCGATTCCTCGATTCGACGCACCGTCGATTTCCAGGACGTCGACGTCGTTACCGGCAGCGATCCCGTCGCAGATTTCGCAATCGTTGCACGGGTTCCCATCGACCGACTTCGGGCAATTCAACGCTTTAGCGAGAATTCTTGCCGTCGATGTCTTGCCAACACCGCGAGCCCCCGTGAAGAGGTAAGCATGCGCGACCCGATTCGCCAGAATGGCATTTCGCAGCGCCTGAGCAACGTGTTCCTGCCCGACGACATCCGCGAATCCCTGCGGTCGAAACCGCCGGGCGAGAACCGTGTACGAACCAGTAACCATGAGCCAGTATTCCGAACCTGAAGATCAAGGAATTCGAGGAGCGAATTCAACTTCTCCACCAAGCCACGGATTGTATAGCTACAGCTCGTCAGGCAACAGCGCGAGCCCTTGGCAGTTCATTCCGAGAACACGAACTCGCTGTTACTCATCGACGCGGCAAGTGCCAACCGATCTTTTCTGTCGAACACGAGTTGCCAGTCACTGAATGGCGTTACTGGAATCGCAGCGCGAGTGAATGTTCAACAAAGTCGTCCATGCCGGTCTCAAGGCTGTAACCTGGCCAGCAGCATGTCAGTCTTCCGGTCGAAGGCTGATAGACGGTCGTATAAAGTGTTCCCCAGCCGACGTGGTGTTTCGTCTGGTACAGCGGCGGTTCGAAGAATCGTGAGATGAAGCGGTCGCGAGTTTCTCCTTCGTCGTGCATCCGCAGTGAGAGAAAGTGAGCGCGGTCGAGACTGGCGGTCACGCGATCGTGCTCGGCCCACTCGACGGAACTCTGATGATTCGTCGCCAGAGCGTGTCGAGAGATGATGGGATCCCGATCCGGAGAAATGAACACCGTGGCGTGAGTTCCAGCTCGATCCAGCAGTGTGACGTTGTAGGCCATGTGGCTGGGGACGCGGCTGAGAACTTCCGTGGCTTCGGGAGTGGTTTCGCAGAACTCGAGGATGTAACGCAGGATGAGTGGAATCCCGAAACCATCGCCGACGACCTTGCGGCCACCGAACGCCAGCGACACCGCAAGGCCGCTCTCATTCATGCCATCCAGTACACCCCACAGACAGTCGCTCATGGCGATGACGTGGCGACCATTCCATGCTGTATGCACTTGCACCGCTTCCCACAACTTCGCGCTGTAATCGTAATTGCGGATCAGGAACGGCTCGCCACGAGTCCAGACTGCTTGAGAGCAGCCGGACATGTACGGCGTCGGGTTGTACAGGCTCAGAAGCCGAGCGGCCTGATCGCTGCCGCCGGAGAGTTCCAGCAGGCGTTCGTACGTTGGCATCAATTCCGGCATGAAAGTTTTCAGCGCGCGCTCACACACCAGAAAACTCGGTCGGGCGTGGTCGCCCTCTTTCAGGAACCAATCGTGATAAGCGGGCCACAGCTTTTCGAATAAGTGGCGCCACTTGTCACCCGGCTGCAGTTCAGAGATCGCTTGAAACAGAGTTCCCATTCGCGATGCAGATCGTTTCCGGCGTGATAGAGAAACAGGGGAAGTGGCCTGTCTAATCTACATCATTTTGAAGTTTCCGACTTCAGCGATCTCCGCCGAAACTTCGACTTCGGCCGGTTCAATGGGACGGGAGACGAACTGCGAGAGAATCCCGTTCGACCACGCTCGAGCCCGGTCGTTCAGTTCAAAATCTTCGGTCATCAGGCGACCCGGAGTAATCAGAATCCCGAGATCGGCACCTTCATACTTGTAGTCGCCGGGCTTCAAGATTCGCAGGAAGAACGCCTGGTTCTCCGATTCAACAGTTCGGCGGTGCGTCTGCATGCGAACGTACTCGACGCTGCCGTCGTCGTGAAGGCGCCAGATACCGGTCCGCGGCGCTGAGGTGATCAGCTCGACGGAATCAGCCGTGTGCTTGATGACGAGCTGGCCCCAGCTGTCGATATTGTGAGGATCGGACCAGCGACGATTCAGATCCTCGACATCCAGTTCGAAATCGACGTCGGCCCATTCCAGCAGGTGGAACAGAAACAGCGGCGCATCGGCGTGCGCGAAAGCTGCCAGATTGGTCATCGCACTGGCACCGGTGACCCGAGGATTGACTTCGCCGAGATACAGCTCGTCCGTATCCAGATCACGCAGGAAGTCCAGCTCGAAGTAACCTCGGTAACCAAGCTTCCGGAGTTCTTCACCGAAGCGGAACGTCATGTCGCAGGCTTTGTTTCGGACGTCCTGCGAAAACGCTTCCGCCAGTACTTCATTGCCGCACCAGCCTCCACGGTAGGGTGTCAGTTCCTTGAACCCGACCAGTTCCGTCATCAACGGCCCGACGATCGTGCCGTGTCTGGTCACGCAGGCTTCCTGAGCGGCCCCTCGGCAGCGGATCCGCTTCATGATCTTCACTTCGGGATCCGCGACGATCTCGTCGGCGTGTTTGTTCCAGTCATCTTCGCTGGAGATGAAGAACGTCGTGTGCCCCGAATCTCCGAACGCGGTTTGAATGACGACATCCTCACCCAGTTTCCCGGTGAGCTCACGCATCTGCTGATAAGACGTCAGGTTCGCCAGGACGTTCGGAACACTGGAGATTCCGGCTCGATCGCCGATCCGCGTCGTCATGATCTTGTTGTCAATTTCCTGCCGCAGGCTGGCTTTCGGAAAACAGACCTCAAGACCAAGCTGCTCGCAGAGAGCTTCCGTTTGCTCGTCGAAGAACAGGAACACCGCCTTTCCGGCAGCTCCATCTTTTGTCCGTTTACGGACTTCATCGACGACCTCTTTATGTTCGAGCAGATAGTTGTTGATGTCCTCGATCGATGTGAACGGTCGATGCGGCATCTCTGACGGCGAGATGACGTTCGGATGTTGACCGTCGAAGCAGTCGATGTAACTGATGTAGTGGAAATTGCGCACCCACTCATCGAGCCCCAGCAGGTTGAAGTTCGTGGCGCTGATGAAATAGATCGGCGTTTCGTTGCGATGGAAGAACAAACGGATGTCGGGAATTCCCTGCAGCGTGCGCGCGGGTGTTGTGTTAACAGTCATACTCGTTGCTCCTTGCTGATTATCTTGTCTGTGGAAAGGTACGACACCCGGAGTGACCTAACGTCAACTCGTTGTTATCGCTTTCAATCGTTCACTGTTTGCATTCACCGCTTTTAATTCATCGACCGGAATGTGTGCCCTTTCGACGAAGTCGGATGTAAAGACTCGCAAACCGAACGTCGGCTCGTAGCCGTGAATCTCCTTCACATCAAGCGCCATCAAGTACTGGACGATTTCCCGCGAGATGACCTGCCCCGGCACGAGGACCGGAAAACCGGGCGGGTAGGGTGTAATGAATGCCGCCGAGACAACTTCCCGATCAGTGTCGATGGCCTTAAGTAGTGAGCCGTCTTCGAGCTTGATGTGGTCGCAGGCCGTGTTCTCGTACGCATCAAAGAAGGCTCGTCGCAGATCACCTTCCGGTGTGGTGCTGTCGGGAGATGTGAGAAACGCCGAATGAAAGTGGCTGAAATTCGGCAGCGGTGGCAACTCCTCGGTCAGCGACCGCACTTGCCGTGCGTGTGCAGCAAGTTCGACATCACTCCACCGATCAAGCTTGTCGTCCAGGTCGCGGGCGATTTCAGTCAGCACATTTACCAGATGCGCGACGGTGCCTCGCGTCATGCCAATATGAATCATAAACAGGACGGTGTTTCGGGACGTCTTGTTGATTTGAATGTCATGGCGATCCATCAGGAGCTTCTTAAAGGTATCGCCGTCCATACCCGTACGCCCCACATGCAGTGTGACCCGGGTCGGGTCGAGTACAAACTCGTCCGTGAGCCACGCCGTGTCCATTGGGGCCCAACCGCCGGTTTCGCTGAAATATTCTTTCAGTCCTGACGGTCGGTACTGTTCAAGGACCATGTCCCTGGGGGCCAGCACGCGGAAATACTTGCCCATCATCGGATCGGCGTCGATACGTTCGCGAAGCATCATTGCCAGTTCGATGCTGCGTGCGACCATCTCGTATCCTTCAAGTTCCACCTGCCGACGACCGACGTCCAGAGACGCCAGAATCTGATAGTTGGGCGAGGTCGAAGTGTGCGTCATGTAGGCTTCATTGAAAGCATTGCGTGTGTGATGTTCAAAGTCCTGGTCATGGACATGAATCATCGACCCCTGTCGCAGCGCGGTAAGCGTCTTGTGTGTTGATTGCGTGGCATAAACCCGCACGCGTGCCTGTTCGGGATCCGGCAACAGTCGCTGCGTGAGCCAGGTCTTATCATCGTCGACGTCGCCGAGCTCGCCAGCGTCAAACCGGGCACGCCATTCCCGATAGACGCCGTAGTAGTCGGGGTCTTCGAATTGCTCGCGCAGGTGACCGGCCGCCCACATCGCTGTTCTGCGCCGGAGAATCGGCGAGAACCTCGCGTAAGCGCACCACGCTTCGTCCCACAGAAAAATCATGTCCGGCTTGATGGCTAACACTTCTTCCATGACCCGCACAGGATCGTAGACAACTCCGTCGAATGTTATGTTGGTCAGCAGCAGCATGCGGGCTTGATCAAGCTTTCCAGCGCAGCGGAGCTCCAGCAGTCTGCCCTTGATCTCTGACAGCGGGACGGCTCCGTACATCGAGTACTCCGACAGCGGATAGGCGTCCAGGTACACCGGGTGCGAGCCAGACAGAATCACCGCGTACGGATGCGACTTGTGGCAATCGTGAGCCAGCAGCACGATGTCTCCCGGTCGATTGATCGCCTGCATGACAATCTTGTTGGCCGTCGAAGTACCGTTGGTGACAAAGTAGGTCCGCCGAGCGCCGAAAGCGCGCGCTGCCTGCTCCTGAGCGTCTCTCAGGGAACCTCCCGGTTGCAGAAGCGAATCCAGCCCACCGGTTGTGGCTGACGTTTCCGCCTGAAAGATCTTCTGGCCATAGAACTCGCCCATGTCGCGGATCCAGTGCGACCGGACGATCGTCGCCGAGTGTGAAATCGGCAGCGCATGGAACATGCCGGTCGGTTTCTGGCTGTACTTTTTCAGGGCGTTAAAGAACGGTGTCTCATAGCGATCGTTGACGGCTTTCAGGATGCTGAGATGCAGCTCCTGATAGTTCTCCTGGTGGTAGAACGCACGCCGGAAAGCTCGGCTTGGCTCTCCGGCGATCGCTTCCACAGGAGCATCAGTGACCAGAAACAGATCGAGTTCCGGACGCAACGCCTTGAGTGCCTTGCCCAGTTGCAGAGTCCGCTCGGTCGGCATCATCGCTTCGATACTGGCCGGATCCTTGCTCAGCAGCGGATGTATTTCGTTAAGCAGATTGAACTTCCTGGACGTGCGAAACGGAAAGCTGTATCGCAGCACACAGGTTTGAATATCCGGATTCAGTAGAACGCACATCAGCGCGTCCTCGAATGAACGGGCAACGACCATTTCGTAAAAGAACAGGTCGTCAGGACGCCGCAGATCACGCAGTTGCCGCCTCAACTCTTTGGCCTCGATTTCAGCAACGTCGTCGACCACCAGAAGTTGAAAATACGGTCGCTTCTCCTGCCGGATTCTCGCATGAATCTCTTCGCTCAATTTGGCCACATTGAGCAGGTCGCCGTAGTCCGTCAGTCTGGAGCCCGTCAGGTCCAGCTTGCGATACTGGCCGCTAGCCATCATCCGGACCATGCGCAAAGTCTGCCGCGCAAAGTCTGCGTAACGCCGTTGCTCGAATGAACAGCAGACCTGCTCCATCGCCGGACGGCCCGGAAATACAAAGAAGTCTTCGAGGGGTCTCAGAAACTCGAAGACTTCTGCACAAGCGTCAGTCAGCCACATGACATCGGCGTTTGCGCTCACGGAGCCGGATTTGTTGATCCGATTAAGACGCCGTGCAGAATCTCTCAGAAAATGCCAGATATCGGTGCGTAACCTCGTAACGTTGTACAATGCTACGTCCGAAGGGTTCAGCGATTCGAGATTGAAGTAGTCGTAATCCGGCTCGTTCATACATACCAACCGTGTAATGAGTGTTCCTGAATGGAAGATGGGCAAACGTCTGCAACGAACAGGGGGCCACACGCATCTGGTCAAACCAGCGGAGTCGCCTCAGTCTCCCCCTCATTTAGTCCTGCTCGTGAACCGCGACTCTGTTTGGCCAGTGGTCCCAGTGACTGGAGATAACTCACTTCCTTGCCGCCTGGTCCGTACACAGGAAACTCGACGTTCGAATCGCGGAAACTCTTCAGTGGCTGGCCGAGCCCGCGGAGACCCACTTCGCGATACCGGCGAACTCGATCGAGATCAATTTCCATCGGGACGAGTTCTTCCGAAGCGCCGAACTGATGCAGTACATCACCGGCGGGACCGCAGATGATCGAGCGGCCGTTGCCGCCATCGCCGGCACCGTTGATA
>JAQBWV010000151.1 GCA_027624335.1 Planctomycetota bacterium | reverse complement strand
TATTGTCAGAACTCCACGGCTACGCCGCACAACAACTATCCGGACACGCTGCTAGCGACGCAGCCCCGACAGTAACCGCTTCTTCTTCGTCGCAATCATCGGCCTGCTCCGACTCTCGATCTTCGACAGCGTCAAATTCTTCGATGTAATGTCTAAGTTTTTCACGCTCCGCCGTTGCGGTGAAGTCTTTCTGTACCTCGACCTGTTCTGTTTCCCCAGTCAAAACCAAATCGTCGGCGCAGGTAGACGAGCACTCATTCTCAAGTACCGGCCGAGTCGATTGCGAGAGTCCATCGTCGACACCTGACGCGAGCACTTCGACACCTGACGAGAAAGTGATTCCGGCGTTGCTCAGATCGCTACCGCCATCGAAGCTGAAGTCGCACTCGTCATCAAAACCGCGATCAACCGCGACAATGTTCTGATCGTAACGCGGATTCTTCTCTGAAACGCGGTTGCGATTCCTGTTTTGAGACAACTGCTCGCGTTCGCGAATGAGCTGCATTCGTTCATGACGCGTCGCAATTCGCAACTCATCAAGCTGACGCAGTTCTTCGTCAATCTGAGCGGCTCTCACTTCAAGCGATTCCGCCCGCAGCTGAGAAACCTGGAGCTCCTCAGTCGGACATGCTTCGGAATGGATGGCAGACGCCACGTCGACATCTTCAGTACGGGCACTCGATGTCGCCTTTTCATCCAGATTCAGCGAGGTCTCGATGCGCGCGATCAGTTCGTCAAGCCGGTCCGGGGCGTCACCCGTGACGGGCAATCTGTCCTTGACGTCGACAACCGAGTTTTCAGAGCTGGCCCTCATGATTTCATCGTCTGAAAACAGCCCATCAGTCAGGGAGCCATCCATCAGTGAATCCTGATCGAGGAACTCACCTGCACATTCATCGGTGCCATCGAAGGCATCCCTTTGCTCGCCCCCAGTCGCGACACAGGGCTGAGCAACGTACGGCAACTGAGAGATGAGTTCGTTTGACTGTGCAAGACGAAAACTCAGCGTGATGTTGCCAATCTGCACTATGTCTCCATCGGCCAGTGCAGCATTTTCCAGCGGACTCTCGTTTTTCAGTGCTGTGCCGGACCAATCGGTAATTAATGCACAGGTTTCCGTTACAACGATCAAACACTGATGAGCAGCGACGCTTACATTGTTGATCACGATTTGATTGGTCGCAGCAGAACCGACGGTCCACTTTCCGGGCGACAGCAGAACTGATCCATATAGCGAATCTGACACTTCAAGCGTCAGAAGATTGGCCCTGGACCGCGAGCGTTCGCATGCAGACAGCTGATTGGCTGGAGAAGCAAGCATGAAGAAGACTCCTGAGAAGCCGCCACGAAACGGTGACGAACTCCAGACATGACAACGCTCAACTGCGTACCGAACTCGACGAGTTTCTGCGTACCAGAAGCTACTCTCATGGCATATAGCCCACATGAGCGACTGGTCAAACGGCGTCGCAATGCGTCGACCGATTCGTCGCGATTGCCTGACCTGTCACGCCTCCCCTGCGGGTTTTTCCGGCGCTGCCCATAAACTCGTCAGGACAAGCTCACACCGCACAAGCAGGCTGATCATGTCGACCGTATTCACGAGGCGCGTGGAGTTCATGCAGTTAAAGAGACCGCAGATCATTCCAGCAACGCGTGATAGCGTTATCGCAATTCTCAACCATCGCCAGGAATTAAGACCCGTCGATGTCCGGAATGTCATTTGAACGGCGATACATTTCGATCGCTGATTCAACATCGCGTCTTGAGCGGAACGACTCCCGCGACGACTGCTTTGAGGCAGGCACCACGTGTATTGATGGCTATTTCTCCGACTTCTCCGAAAGGACGATTTCAGCAACGTGATGTCGGTGATGCAGGAATGAGTTACAGGCAAGGCAACGGTCACACTACAGTTCTCGCTTTGCCAGAGTCGCTTGATTACCTGACCGCGAAGTCCTGAGTTCTTCGAGGAACTAGTGTGTCCAATTATCGTCGGAATAGAATGAATCATGTCTGAGCTACGGAAGGATCCGATTCTTGGCGACTGGGTGATACTCGCACCCGGTCGAGCCAGTCGTCCGTTCGACACTGGAAATAACCGTTCTGGCGAGTCTTCTGAGGTGTGCCCTTTCTGCAAAGGCAACGAAAACGAGACGCCCGCAGCTGTGATGACGATTTCAGATGACGATGCCGACGACTGGGCTGTTCGTGTTATTCCTAATCGGTATTCCGCAGTAACAAGCTTCGACACCGCAGGCTCCGATGCCGGAACGTCCGAACAGACTGCTGGCTCCATACCAGCCCCCGGATACCACGAAGTATTCGTCGAGAGCCCCACTCATCATCAGGCGATGCGAGAGCTGTCCGAGTCTCAAGTCAGTCTGATCCTGCAGGCCTGGCGGGATCGTCTGCGGGAAGTCAGCGTGGATCCCGCTGTCGCCCACACGATGATCTTCAGGAATGAAGGTGCGGCTGCGGGAGCGTCCCTTGAGCACGTTCATTCTCAGCTACTGGCGACTTCGTTCGTACCGGCGCGGATCGGTGCCGAACTCGACGCTGGACGCACGCATTACGAACTGACGGGACAATTGGCATGGACGGCGATGCTCGAACGTGAGTTGTTTGATCGCAGGCGGATCATCACCGAGTCAGAACACTTCGTATTACTGTGCCCGTTTGCGAGTCGGTTCCCTGGTGAGATGTGTCTGCTGCCGCATGTTTCGTCTCCTGGATTTGAGACGACGTCCGACGAGGACCTGAAGCTGCTGACCGCCGTGCTGCGAAAAGCGATCGTGAAACTCGATCGAGTCTTTCAAGGTGCCGCCTTCAATCTGGGACTTCACACGGCACCGCCTCGCGACCCAGGACGGCCATACTACCACTGGCATATGACCATCACTCCGCGACTTACCGGCATCGCTGGATTCGAAGTCGGTTCGGGGGCATGGATCAACATCGTCTCGCCGGAAGATGCCGCCAATCGATACCGCACTTCCAGTTCGTAGGCCAGAGGATGCCTGACGAAGTCGGTTCGAAACAACCGCAGGTGGCAGGGTGTGTGAAGCAGAGCGAACGTCGCCTTTGGCAAGAGTCCGCAACTGCGGTTCGGTGTATTCCGCTTCGCTTTACCCTGACCGTCACGGTTTCTGGTGAACCCGGAAAATGGCAGTCTTTCGTCTCGCTGCAGTCGATGCGTGTAACGTCATCCCAAAGCTGCTCACATTGGGTTTCGGTCCAGCTTTAGTCGCGCTGGAAGACCGGGATGACGAATTATTTTGCACCGTCGATGATTCTGGTCAACGGCTGGTCGATGGCTTTCATAGTTTCCTTCGTCCGTTGCGATGACTCAGGCGTTAATGTACGCCTCGATCGCTGTGATGCAACAGGCTCGCTGTGTCGAGCTATTTGGAGTCGTCTGCGCCGGGAATGAAGTTCAGCGTGTAGTACGCTACTGAGTGGAGCAGCGGCAGGCCGGCTTTTGACTTAACGCCGTCGCAGTGCAGCTCGTGAACGTGGCCCTGTTGCAGACCGGTCACGTAGAGCCTCGCCGCCTGGCCATCTTCGCTAACGACGATGCGATCGATCGTGGGCGTCGTGTGGTCGACCTCTGGGCTGCCGTACGCTCCCTGGTAAATATAGGCGTACGTTTCGAGTTTGTAGGATTCGGTATTGGACGCTGAGTCGCGATCAACCGGCTGAGTGAACGTCAGCTCGAAACCATCGAGTCTGGCTTTCATCTCGTGGATTTCGAACGGCACCTTGCCGGTCCAGCGAAGTCGGTCCAGCGCGTACGGTTTGTTGCCTCGCGAGCCCCACCCTCGGTTTGTCCCGCCCACGAACATGCTGCCATCCGGCGTGAACTGAACGGCGAGACTTCCTGACCCGAATCCTGATCGAAACGGAAAACACGCCCCCTGATAGTAGCCGTTGACCATTTCCAGATGACAACGCATCACTGTGCTGAAAGTCTGATCGCCGACGAACAGTTGATTCGTAAACGGTCCAAACTTTCCGCTCGACACGTCACAGGCGACGCCGCTGGCTGACTGGCCCATCTTCTTGTACGGAAAGTAAATCGCCGGGGGCACCAGTTCCGGGATCTTCGGCTGCTCGACCATCATACGGCTGCCGCTGACCGGTTCGACTGGTTTCGGCCCGATCGTCGATGTCAGGTCGTACCAGGTATTTCCACCGGGATGGCCCTGGAACGATCCGGGTCTCAGGTGCTTGAGGCTACAGGTGCCGTTCCACGGACCTTGATTGTCCGTGTAGAAGATCTCACCCAGATGATTCGCACCGATTCCGCCTGGAGAGCGAATCCCGCTGCATGTGGGAATCATCTCTCCGTCCGGGGTAACTCGAACGCACCAACCGCGATATGGCGCGTTGCTGTTGAATGATCCCGTCAGGCAAAGCACGACCCAGATGTTGCCGTTCTTATCGAACTTCGATCCAAACGCGTACTCGTGATAGTCGCCGGTGATGCCCCACTTGTCGCAAACGGTTTCGATAATGTCCGCGTTACCGTCGCTATCCTCGTCTTTGAGACGGGAGACCTCTCCTCGCTGTGTGGCGTACAGCCAGCCGTCTTTCTGAGTAAGCCCCAGGACTTCATGCAGACCGATGGCAAACGGATTCAGCTTTGCGTCGCCAATGGTCTCGGCGAGTGCGTTTTCGACCGTATAGATGTCTCCACGTCGCGTCGAGAATGCCAGCTTCTCGTCGAACCATTCAATTCCGCCGATCTCCAGCACAAGACCCTCGGGCAACTTGAACGAGTCCATGCGGTAGTAGTCGTTTTCGACTGGCGTTTCCTGGGCCAGCACTGGTGCGAACGCCATCGTCAATCCGATTAACAGGCCAGGAGTCGAAAGCGTCCGAAGAAAAAGCGAGTGGGCTGTCATGAGACAATCCTTGAGAATCAGGCGGGACCTGGGATTTCGAGAACGAAACAGCGTCGATATCAGAACACGGAACGCATTCGGCGCATCTACTTAAAATCTACCACTCATAAACCAACGAGATCTGAGTTCGTCCATCGGCAAACTTAACCGGCAAAAGCAACTCGGTCTTACCACCGCTCTGTCGGATAATCGCATCCTTCGCCGCCGCGCCGCTGAGTGTCAGATTCATGTGGCCATCAAGGACAAAGCCGCCGGCAACGTTGTCAATCTTCGACGCCGACGCCGCTCGATAATACAAGCCGTCAACGGGCGACGGTGATTCCAGCGTGAGCGTCCTTTCAAACGAAGCGAGCTGTTTGTCACTGCGCCGCGGCACGATCGCGTCTGTGACAGCGATCCGGCCAGCCGAATAGCGGAACACCGGCTGCCTGCTCGAATTGAATCGATAGCCGAGGAAGCGATAACCCTGCTGTGCCGTGGAATCCGTCGGCCAGGTCGACGCGGTGTTCTCGAGCGTCGCGAAGGGCACGCCTCGGACGAGGTCGTAAACGTTGTCACCCAGCGGCCTCTGAAAACCCTGGCCGCGACCGTTCCAGTGTTTTGACGCGTCGATGAAATCGTTCTCCCAGATCAGGGCGAGCGACATCGTCTCAGCGTCAAAGCACAGATGGACTCCTTCTGGATACCCCACGGCGATGCCTCGCGGACTGACTCCTTCGATGAAGTTTCGATACACGATTGGCGTTGTTTCCGGCTTCAGAACGATTCCACCCGGATTAAGACCGACGGGGATTCCGGCCTTTGTGCCGTCCTCAAGAAACAACCAGCCCGCCTGCATCTGCTGCTCGACGTTGCCGTCGAGCACGTCGCGAATCGTCGCCTGCCCGAACGGCCAGGGAGCGGGCATGCGAGTACCAGGGCGGTACTTCTGAGGGTTTTCCATGTACCGAAAGAACCAGTCCTTCCGCAGCCGCTGCGACATGATCGTCAGATCGATCGATTGAATGCCGGTCGCCTTGAACTTGTCAAAGGTGTGGCACTTGATGCAGCCGAGACCTTTTTCACCAGCGAAGTGGCGACCGACCGCCTTCATCTTTGCATCGGGCAGAGAGTACTCGGCAAACTCCACGGATGTTTTGAGGTCGACTGCCTGCAGAGCTGCAAGAAGATGTCCAACGTTACCGCCACCGAACTGTGGCATCATCGTCAGCATATAAGGTCGGTCCTTCACTCCGTTGTCGAGAATACCTTTCAGCCATTTTTCGGTGAGCTTGTCGGCAACTCCATCCAGAGCCGGCGGGATACGGCCTTCGTCGCCCATTTCCTTCATCGTCGTCGTGAAGAACTCGTCACGAGCAGGTTCCACACCACCGATCTTATCGCGAGTGTGACAGGCAAAGCAGTTGAACTGTGCCAGCGTGCGGTGAATGGATTTGTCGGGGGAATGGTCCGCACCCGTCTGCAGTGATTTCAACGCTGCCGCCATCTGATTGCGCTGGGCATCGCTGAGACGATAGTGCGGCACTCCTTTGACCGGTGCTGCTGCCAGGCAACCGGCGTCGAGATTCGACAGATCGCCAAGTTTCTTTGCCACCGCCGTTGATTGCACGTGCTGATTGTTGAACTTCAGGTGGTGGCACGACGCGCACCCGATGGACGAAAACGTCTGCTGCCCCTGTTTCGCGAGGCTTTCGTCGAAAGTAAACACAGCGCCTTCGACTTCTTTCTTTGGGATCTGTTCCGAGATCGCCGTGACCGATGCCAGCGGCTGTCTGGGCAGCCCCGGTCCCTGGAACTCGACTGACAGACTTTCTTCTCCACCGACTTCACAGTAGTCGACCTGAACCTTGTGGACGCCTGCCGTCAATCGAACCCGGGCATCCTTCATGTTGTGAGGATGAACGCCGTCGTTGTCGATGATCTGTTTGCCGTCGATGGATAACTGGCTGCCATCGTCCGAACCGAGAAAGAACTGATACTCGCCTTCCTTCGGCAGATGAATGAATCCGGTAAAGCGAATTCCGAAGCTATCGTTTCGCTGCCGCACTCCCAAATCGAACCCGCTGGCATGACCTTTTGTTTTGGGCTTCAGTGTTCCAAAGTCTGGAACCATCGGCCAGTTGCCTTCGTAGTAAGTAAAGTTGACGTTCGCAGCGATTTTCTTGTCACGAAAGAAGAACGACGCGATGTCGCGAGCCTGCTTGTCATCGAGCTTGAAGTTTGGCATGCGTCCTGACGGTCGGACGGCCAGGGGATTCTTCATAAACGCAGTGAGACTGTTCAGCGAGTACTTGTCGGCGATCGCGCCGAATGGAACCGAATTGGCTGGCGTTGCAACTCCTTCGCGAATCGGAGCATGGCAGGCCACGCAGCCGATGGTGTGAAACAGCTGCTCTCCTCGCGTGACGGCCGCCGAATCGCCCGTCGCGTCGGCAATGCTTCCCGTCTGAGCGAGGAAGTGAGTCAGCGCGGTGATCTGATGTTGTTTTGTCGCTTCGTCGAGACCTGCGAACAGGTCCGGCATCGTCGTACCGGGTTTCGATGAATGGGGCGAAGCGAGGTATTTCTGCAGCCATTCGACTTCGACTCGGCTCCCGACGGCATCAAGGATGGGGGCCTGCTTCGGCTTTAGCTGGCTCGCCGCTGGTCCCTCTGCCTGGTGACACGAGACGCAGTTCAACTCGGTCAGCAGCAGCCATCCTCCTTCAACGGCGTCAGCATTGTCGACCGCGTAAATCCGATCAAAACCAGGGACAACCGGGTGCTCGGGAGACGCCGCTGCTGCAAGGTCGTGACTGCCATGCAGAATCAGGAACGGCATGGACAGAGTGACGAGAACGATGCACCAGAAGTGTTGACGGAGTACTGGCATGAGAAAGTCCTGGTGGGAAGTCAATAGTCGGACATGCAGGAATGACGTTGGCGTTTCGTAACGACGAAAGGCGTGACTAAAGTCTAGTGACGCGATTCCGGATTCAACAAGCAGCGCGACTTGCACATTCGATCCGGCCAGGTTCACTGCTGTCAGTCTGAAATTGCGATGCTAAAGCACGACAGGTTCTGCCCGCCGTGGTAACGTGCCCGTCGTTCCGCCATCGGTCCGGGAGTCTCACATGAGTCGTAAATACCTTATCGCGATTGTTGCTGGTTTCGTCCTGACGCCGCCGCTGACGGCGTTGGCCGAACCGTTGTCCTTCATCAGTACGGAACGAGGAACGATTCGCGTGCTGGATGGATTCACGATTGAACGCATTGCGGCAGCGCCGCTTGTGAAGCACCCGATGCTGGCAAACTTCGACGAGCGCGGGCGGCTGTTCATTGCCGCCAGCGCGGGGAAGAACCTTCGAACGGCTGAGCTGGAAACAGAGCTCCCCAACTTCATCCGCATGCTGGAAGACACCGACGACGACGGCACATTCGATCGCAGCACCATCTTCGCAGACAGGATGACGCTGCCGATGGGCGCGTTGTGGTATCGCGGTTCGCTGTACGTCGCCGCGCCGCCGAATATCTGGAGACTGCAGGATACCGACAACGACGGCGTCGCGGACAAACGCGAAGTTCTGGTCGGCAAGTTTGGTTACAGCGGCAACGCGGCCAGCATCCACGGTCCATTCCTGAGTCCGACCGGCCGTATCTTCTGGTGCGACGGCCGGCACGGACATGAGATCCGCGACGACGTCGGAGCTGTCACGAGCCAGAAACGCGGCTCGGGAATCTTCTCGATGAGACCCGACGGCTCAGACATCCGCATGTTCTGCGGCGGCGGGATGGACAATCCGGTCGAGGTCGACTTTCTGCGAACCGGTGAGGTCGTCGGCTCCGTCAACATTCTATTGACCCAACCGCGAGTTGACTGCCTCGTCCACTGGCAGGACGGCGGTGTGTACCCGCACCAGGAAGCCAGCATCGCCGAGTTCACTCGAACGGGCGACCTGCTCGGACCCATGACGAAGTTCGGCCACGTCGCCGTTTCGGGCATGTGCCGTTACCGGTCAAAGGCTCTCGGCGAAGAATTCCAGGACAACCTGTTCACGACGATCTTTAACTCGGGGAAGGTGATCGTTTCCAAAGTCGAGCGAACCGGCGGAACATTCAGGACGACGGAGACCGAGTTCCTCACCAGCGACGATCCAGACTTCCATCCGACCGACATCCTTGAAGATGCCGACGGAAGTCTGTTGCTGATCGACACGGGCGGGTGGTTCCGCATTGGCTGTCCGACGTCGCAGATCGCAAAGCCGGACATCGCCGGTGCGATCTATCGAGTCCGTCGCGCGGGTTCGGACGCACCGAATCAGCGCATCGCCGATCCTCGCGGTCGGAATCTGAATTTTGTCGAACTGCCGATCGACAGGCTGGTCAAGCTGCTGGATGACGAAAGGCCAGCCGTCGTCGCTCAGGCCGTCGAAGCGATTGCGAAACAATGGAAATCGGACCTGATTCTCTCGCGGTCTTTCGGTCTCCCTGGCGACCGGTTTCCCAGCGAAGCGACTCAGATCAACCTGATCTGGGCGATGAGCAGGCAAATGGGTCGGACTCGAACGGGAATTTTCTCCGCGTTGTTGAGCGGCCATCGCCAGGGCATTACGGACAACGTCAGCATCGCTACCGCGACGGCACTTGCGGACTCGTTTGGAGAGGCGAATGCCGATCTAATTGGCCAGCTGCAGCTCAGTCACGCGTTTGCCCGTGCAAAGTCTGCGGCACTGCGTAGAGCCCTGGCGAGACTGATTGGAGTCGCCTTCGAGGGGCGTGGTCAGCTGGACGAACTGGTCCCACAGGACGAAAGAACGGTACACATTCTTCTGCGTCGCCTGGCCGGGGACAACGAACTCAAAGATCAGGAACCGACGGATCGGCAGACGGAGCATGCGATTATTCTGGCAGCCATTCGGCTACGCGACGTTCATAACACAAGAACGATGTTGCGACACAGTCATCCTATCGTCCGTCGATCCGCGTTGATCACGCTCGACCAGATGGAAGGAGACAACCTTTCACGCGAGGCGGTTGTCGCCATTCTCGACACCGACGATGAACCGCTGCGAAAGGCCGCACTCGACGTCATTTCCCGTCACCAGGGTTGGGCGGGCGAAACACTTTCATTGCTGGCCGGGTGGCTGCACGAAGTCCGACTATCGTCTGAGCGGGCGTCGATGATTCGCGGCTTTCTGAGCACGCAGACGAACGACGAGACTGTCCAGAAACTTGTGGCTGATCTACTGCTTGATGTGAAGTTGCCGACAGCGTCCAGACTGCTGCTGCTTGAAGTGATGGCCGAATCCGGACTGCCGGAAATGCCGGCGAGCTGGCAAACGCAACTGGCCGCTCAGTTGGCCAGTTCAGATCCGACGATCCGGCATCAAGCCGTGAGGACCGCTGCAGCGTTCGACACGCCCGCGTTTGACGGCGAGTTGCTGCGGCTGGCACACGATGATCAGCAGGCTGTCGAACTTCGGATTGACGCTCTGGCCGCATTCGCGGGTCGCCGTACCGAAGTTGCTGACGACGAGTTGGCGTTTCTGGTGGGACAGATGGGCGAAGAGGCGGCTCCGTTGCAGAAGATCGCGGCTGCCGGAACCGTCGTTCGGTTGCCTCTTTCGGAACCGCAGCGGGAGCAAATCGCGCGACAGCTTCGAGATGCCGGACCATTGACGATCGGGATCCTGATGCAGACGTTCGGCCGTGAGCTGAACAGCAATCTTGCGCGACAGGTTCTGGAGTCTTTGCAGACACTGCCGAAGACAGTGCGGCTGCCGAAGGACGAATTGCTGGCGTTCCTGGGAAGCACTCCCGAGCCACTGCGAGCTGACGTGCAGAAGTTCGTCGACAGCCGTCTGGGAACATCCAACGAAATCGCGCTGAATCAACGTCTGTCGTCGTTGACGACTGGTGATGCGATTCGTGGCCGGGAAATATTCTTCGGAAAGACGACCGCGTGTGCAAGCTGTCACACAGTGGCAGGGCAGGGCGGTCGAGTTGGTCCTGACCTGACGAAGATTGGTGCGATTCGCAAACAACGCGACCTGCTGGAAGCGATCATGTTTCCCAGTGCAAGCTTTGCACGAGGCTATCATTCGTGGACGATTGTGACAGATCGCGGCCTCGTTCATTCCGGCCTGATCACCCGTGAAACCACCGACTCGCTGATTCTCCGCAAAGCCGATCTGTCCGAAGTTCGTCTCCCCCGCAACTCGATCGAGGAACTGCGTGAGTCAACCACCTCGGTGATGCCTGACGGGCTCGACCAGCGTCTGACCAACCAGGACCTCAGCGATTTGCTGGGATATTTGTTGTCACTCAAGTAGCTGACGGAGAAAAATGTTCCAGGGAATCTTCCGGTTGATCGTTCGTCAGTAGGTGCAACAGAAGGTGATGTACTGGCGTTGTCGATTTCGGGGTTCACTGTCGTGTCGCTTGTGCGGTGATATAGTGCGTGCCATCACATCCCCTTCGCGGATTTTGGGTTACAGAGGCTACTATGAAAAATCGAATCACGCTGTTGTTACTGTGTTCGTTGGCCGTTCCGCTGTTTGTCGTGCTCGCTCAGAACGAGCCGCGGGAGCCTCAGTGGAAGCAGGTGGACGAGGCGGTTCGCAAAGGACTGCCAAAGACCGCGATAGAGAAGCTGGAGCCGATTATTGCGAAGGCCCTCAGTGAGAAACGCTGGGCGGAAGCTATCAACGCGATCGGTCGAAAGATCGCGCTCGAGGGGAGCATTCAGGGCAATAAACCCGAAGAAAAGATCACTCGACTTGAGGCCGAGATCGCCAAAGCTCCGGCAGAAATGAAGCCGGCCATGCACTCGATTCTCGCTCACTGGTACTGGCAGTACTTTCAGGCCAACCGCTATCAGTTTCTACAGCGCACACAAACGGAGCAACCGCCCGGCGCGGACTTTGAAACGTGGGACCTGCCCCGGTTGTTTGCTGAAATCGACAAACAGCTGGTGACGGCTCTCAGTTTGTCGGATGCGCTGAAGAAGATTCCTGTCGGTGACTATGAAGCACTTCTGGTCAAAGGCAACGTACCGGACAGCTATCGACCGACGCTGTACGACTTTGTCGCTCACGAAGCGCTCGCGTTTTACAACTCGGGCGAACAGGCGGCCGCGAAATCTCAGGACGCATTCGATCTTTCTGCAGACAGCCCGATCTTCTCGGACGCGGGACAGTTTCTCACGTGGAAGCCGGAGTCCACTGACGAAGACTCGCCGAAACTCAAAGCGATCCTGATTTATCAGCAGTTGTTGCAGTTTCACGCGAAGGATGATGACCGGGCAGCATGGCTCGACGCCGATCTGCTGCGGCTGAACTTCGGTAACAACATGGCCTTCGGTGAGGAAAAGAACTCGCGATATAAGGCAGCGCTGAAACGATGGGCCGAGGCGCACGCCGATCACGAAATCTCGTCGCGAGCGATCCATGATCGGGCAATGGTTCTTCACGGTGAAGGCGAACTCGTTGACGCGCACCAGGCGGCGACTCAGGGCAGAAACCGGTTTCCGGAAAGCGTTGGCGGTCGACGCTGCCACAACCTCATCGCGCAGATTGAAGCTCCGAGCGTGAACATTACCACCGAGCGGGTCTGGAATAATCCGCTGCCGACGATCGATGTCCGCTACAAGAACTTAAACAAGGTATTTTTCCGGGTCGTGAAGTACGACTGGGACAAAAGACTGAAGTCGCGGGGAAATCGCCGACCGGACTACCTTGACCAGAACGAACGCAAGGCACTACTCGTCGAAGCACCGGTGGCTGCATGGGTGGTCGATCTTCCGACAACCGACGACTATCACGATCGTCAGGAATCGATTCCTGCGAGGGACGGTCTTGCACCGGGTTCGTACTTTCTGATTTCCAGCCACAAGGAAGATTTTGGCGAGCAGAACAATCAGGTTCAGTTCTGCGACTTCTGGGTCAGCGATCTGGCTCTCGTGATTCGAAGTCGTAACGGCGAGGGAGTCGTCGAAGGTTTCGTGCTCGACAACGAAACCGGCGAGCCGATCGTCGAAGCGAATGTCCGCGCATGGCGAGCCGAACAGAACTCATGGCAGGCTGCCGGATCAACGACAACCAATGAAAACGGCTTCTTCGAAATTCGTGGCGTCGATCGCAAGCAGCTGGTGCTCCACGCGAGCCACAAGGATCAGGCTCTTTCGACGAGTAACTATTACTACGCGTACACCCATGACGTGCGAGCGAAACCTTACTCGCGGACAATGTTTTTTACCGACCGCAGCTTGTACCGACCTGGCCAGACGATTCAATTCAAAGGACTATGCATTAACGTCGACGCCGAGGCGGACAGTTACAAAACGCTGTCGAACCAGGCGGTAACCGTCGTCTTTCAGGATCCGAACGGGAAAGAGATCGCCCGGCAGAGTCATAAGTCAAATGACTACGGCTCGTTCAATGGCAGCTTCACCGCGCCGCGTGATCGTTTGATGGGTCGCATGTCGATCCGAGTTGACGGCAATCCACAGGGCTACTCGCAGGTGACGGTCGAGGAGTACAAACGACCGAAATTTCTCGTGAAACTGGATGCGCCGAAAGAGGCCGGTCGGCTCAATGGCGACGTCAGCCTCACTGGTCACGCGACGGCTTACACCGGCGCTGCGATCGACGCGGCGAAGGTCAAATGGCGAGTCGTTCGCGAGGTTCGGTATCCCAACTGGTTCAGCTATCGCTACTGGTGGTGGCCGCAGCCGAATAACAGTCAGGAGATTGCTCACGGCACGTCAGAAACTTCTGTCGACGGATCGTTCTCGGTTTCGTTCAACGCGAAGCCAGACGTCACTATTCAGGAATCGCACGAGCCGACGTTCCATTTCTCGATCTATGCCGACGTGACCGATACCAGCGGCGAGACTCGCTCGGCAGATCGTGTGATCCGGTTGGGATACACCGCTCTCCAGGCGTCATTGAACGCGAACAGCTGGCAGACCACTGAGAAGCCTGTCGAGGTGTACGTGCGGACGAGCACGCTCGACGGCGAAGGGCAGGTGGCCGAAGGCACGATCAAGGTCTATTCGCTGAAGCAGCCGGCGAGTGTTCAGCGATCACCGCTCGGCGGTCGCTATATGCCGCGATTCCGTCACGGCGCGAATATGGTCGCTCCGGCGCCGGATCCGACGAATGTCAACTCCTGGGAACTCGATGAGGTGGTTGCCGAAGCGAAATTCAAAACGGATGCCGACGGCAATGCGAAGCACTCGTTCAAGCTCGGTGCTGGTCCGTTCCGCGTGAAACTTGCCACTCAGGACCGATTCGGGAAACCGGTGACCGGCGAGTTTCCGCTGCAGGTCCTCGACACAGCGGCCACGAAGCTCGCGATCAAGCTGCCGAACGTTTTTGCCGCGCCGACGTTTACTCTGGAACCCGGCGAAGAGTTCAAGGCCGTCTGGGGGACCGGTTACGAAACCGCTCGAGCGTTCATCGAGATCGAGCATCGCCGCAAAATAGTGAAGAGTTTCTGGACGGACGCGAACGCGACTCAGGTTCAGATCAACCAGCAGGTCACGGAAGCGATGCGCGGCGGGTTCATCGTTCACGTCACGATGGTTCGCGAGAACCGGGCGTACGCCACCGTCCAGAAGGTCAACGTGCCGTGGTCGAATAAGAACCTCTCCGTGAAGTGGGAGCACTTCGTCTCGAAGCTAAAGCCTGGGCAGAAGGAAACCTGGACGGCGGTCATCACGGGCCCGGACGCGACCAAAGCGGTCGCTGAGATGGTGGCTGGTCTCTACGACGCCTCGCTCGATGCTTATCTGCCACACCAGTGGCAGCAGCATTTCAACGTCTTCCGACAGGATCAGTCGTATCTCTATCCTCAGTTTGAGAATTCGCTTCGCGGCTTCCAGCACCTTCATGGCCACTGGCCGCAAGTCTACAAACAGGCCGACATGCGGTATCGAATGTTCCCGAGCGGCATCATCGCCAGCCTGTGGGGATACCAGTTCTTCGACCAAGCGAATCAGGGCGTGCCTGGTTTCCAGCGGGGGGCATTCGGGAACAATCGCTTCAGACGGGGTATGATGGGTGGGGAGCAGCCGGAAATGGCTTTCTCCACGATGGATGTCGCTGGCGCCCCCCTCATGCAGGCAAACGCGAAAAGCGCATCCGCCGACAAGTCTGATGGACTAGGCGCGGAGAGGCAGTCGGCTAAGAAAAGTCACGACCAGCAATCTGACGGAGCCAATGCCGCAGCGGGACCTGACCTCAGCAAGGTGGCGGCTCGATCAAATCTCAACGAGACAGCGTTTTTCTTTCCGCACCTGATTTCTGACAAAGACGGCGAAGTGAAACTCGAATTCAGCATGCCGGAAGCGTTGACCGAGTGGAAGTTCCAGGGCTTTGCTCATGACAGGGATCTGCGAGGCGGTTTTATTCAGGATTCCGTCGTCACGGCAAAGGATCTGATGATTCAGCCCAACCCGCCGCGATTCGTCCGCGAAGGCGACGAACTGGAGTTTACCGTCAAAGTCACCAACCAGTCGCCGACGCAGCAGAGCGGGACGGTGCGGCTGACTCTGGCCGACGCGCGTACGGCAAAATCGGTCGATATGGCTCTGGGCAATCTTGCTGCGGACCTGGCGTTCGAGGTGCCTTCCAAAGAGTCTCGATCGTACTCGTGGCGCATCTCCGTGCCGGATGACATGGGATTCCTCACGTATAAGACCGTGGGTTCGACTGGTCGGCTGTCCGATGGCGAGGAAGGTCACCTTCCCGTTCTATCACGACGCATTCTGGTGACTGAG
>JAQBWV010000150.1 GCA_027624335.1 Planctomycetota bacterium | reverse complement strand
CGAACAGAGTGTCCAAAACTGGCATGCAGCCGCTTGCGGCTGCGCCGTACTGGTTAGCAAGCAACCCGTGCCACCCGCCCGCGTTCGCGGGTGGCTCACAGCGGGGGCAACAAGGACGACCTGCCCAAAGACCTGATTCGACTATGACTTAACCTGCAGTCACCCTGCTTTTTTCACCCTGATCTTTCGCAGGAATTGATCACCAGAATGTTCAATTTCAAGGAAACTCGCATTCTCACGGATCGGTTTGTAGATCTTGAACGTCTTCATGACACCCAGTGTGGCCGCACTCTCAAGCGGACCAATAAACGACGTGTCTGGCTTGTCAAAATAGGGCTGCTTCGCCCAATGTTGCATTTGATAGGCGTTTAAGAAGAAGCAACCCGAGTGTGGATTGAGCGGCCTCTGAAAGCGGATGGGCACACCCATCACGGTGCTATTGAGCGACGATTCTTCTTTGACGTCCTGGAAAGGTGCGGTGGTGCGTGGCTTCAGATCGCCGTCGAGGTAGACCTTGTGGTGCCGTGTCCCCGTGCCGCGTTCAAATCGATTTGGCTGAAGCAGTTTGTCGTTGCCCACACGCTGGTTGAACCAGGCAAGTTTCGCAAAGAACCAAGGATCCCCGAGAATCAGGTCATCCTCCAAGTAGCAGTAATAGTCGTAATGCCCGCATCGATCTCGCAGAACTTTGTGGCAGGCAAATCCGAGCGTCATCGGATTCAGGTCACGAGGAGAGTGATGAATGAGCGACGGCTCGACCGAGATTTGATCCAGCAAATGCTGTTTACCCGCAGTGCACACGACAACGTCGACTTCGCAGCGTGTGGCCGCATTGGCGTCGATCGTACGCCGCTGACCAACTTGGATCACCGCCTGGTGCCGCCCGAACTGCTGATGCAGCGCACCAACGCAGGAACTCAGAGCGTTTCTGCGGGGCTCGGCGTTGGCAATTTGCGATCCGTACTTGGCACGCGAGCCTGACTGAGTCCTGCCAAAAAAATGCGGAATGGTCACCAGTATTCTCATGAAACTGTCTCGGCGCGAGGATGCTGTTCGGAGCGCGGCAACTCGTCGCCCCTTTCTTCCACGGTTTGCACAAGTCTGTCCTCGACAGTTCGTCGATGAATGAAATACTGATTTCGACGAAACTCTTTGTTTCTAGCGCCGAGACGGGATGAAACTACCCTTTGAGGAATCTGAGAAGGATTGAACGATCAATACAGTTCATTCTTTGGAAAGTACGGACGCAACAGTCCGTCATTGCGACAGGTGCGACACGTTAATTCGTCAACGTCGGTAAAACGCATCCGACTCCTGCTCTGAAAAATACTCGCTACAACTCGCCGAAATCCGCGCTGAACGGTTCAGTTGACTGCTGGGCATGGCCGATATCCCGAGCAGTTGGGCCACCCGTCCCAAAGATGGCTTCGCTCCATCGCCGCATCACCGATTTCGGTCCCCGAGATGTGTGACCTCTCTGCGTAGACCAGCTGCAGACATTTCCCGAACACTTTCAGTCCGGTGAATCCATCACCGGTGAGCCTGGCCACACGTCACGGATTTCGTACTTTCTGCCAGTGACGCAAGAGTCCACATCAGTGAGGCAATGCACATGATCCGATCAATTTTCTTTGCCAGCGGCCTTTTCGTCTCTCTGTGCGGAGCTTCGTTTCTGATGGTCGACAAGATGGTGCTGACCGTCGACGCGAGCAAACCTGACGAACGCCCGAGCGAATTCAGAGGGCTCTTCATGGAAGAGACCGATTCCGACCGAAAAGTCTTCAATCCACCAGAATGGGCCGCGTTCAGCTTAATGTCCATTGGGACGGTGACGATGCTGTACGCGATCGCCCTTCCACGACGTCACTGACCGACCTCGCATGACAGAACCGTGAGCCCCGCGAAGACCGGCGCAAGTCCCTCTGTCCTGAGGTTGATCTGTGCCGGTTTTCGCTGCGCTGTACACTTTTTACGGAATGACGTTGCCCTGATCTTACCAGCGGTTAACTTAAATACCTGTTCGTTCCACGAAGGTCAGCAATTCATCACGAGGCAGTTCATGCTGCGCGTACTTGGCTCTCATCGAAAACTGTGCAACGGCCTCGGGCGGCGGGATTTCCTGCAGGCTGGAAGTCTGGGTGTCGTCGGCCTTGGTCTTTCTGATCTGCTCGCCGCTGAATCTCGAGCTGCAACGGATCTGACGCCTCGCTCGTTCGGACAGGCTAAACGGTGCATCCTGCTCTTTCTGTATGGATCACCGAGTCAGCTTGAGACGTTCGATATGAAGCCGGAAGCTCCGGCAGAAATTCGCGGCACGATGGAGCCAATCGCTTCGTCCGTGCCGGGTCTGGATGTGTGTGAACTTCTGCCAGAAACGTCGAAGATCATGGATCGAACTACCGTTGTTCGGTCGATGACTCATCCCTATCCGGTGCACGGTGTGGCTTACGCAATGACCGGAATTCCGGTCATCGACGTCGCCATGGAACTGGCTCCTCACGACCCGCGACATCATCCGTGGTTCGGCTCCGTGGTGGAGTACGTCGATCAGCAACGGCGAGGCGGCACCAGCGACATCATTCAGAACGTAGCGCTGCCGTTCCATTTCAGCAGCCAGCGCAGCGATCAGCCATTCCGATCGGGACCGTATGGCGCATTCCTGGGTTCCGGTTTCAATCCGACATGGACTGAATTCAAGGGAACCGGCACGGTCAATATTCACAAGGAACGCGGCGGCGGATTCTCGTTCGATGGACCGGAACCGTACCTTGGCTGTTCGCAGGACACGCATTTCGAAATCGCATCGACGTCTCCGCTTCCGGGTGTGACGATGGATCGCCTGGGTCGGCGAAAATCGCTGCTTGAACAATTCGATGAATCACGAAGCCACTTCGACAGGACCGACGCCGGAAAATCACTCGACAAGTTTCAGCAGCAGGCATTCTCACTTGTCAGCTCGCCACTTGTCGCGAGAGCACTCGATACTCGCCTCGAAGCGGAGTCCACCCGCGACCTGTACGGCATGACTTTGTTTGGTCAAGGGTGTCTGGCCGCTCGCCGGCTCGTCGAATCCGGAACGCGACTGGCAACAGTTTTCTGGGACGAGTACGGCCTCGCCGGTGACGCCTGGGATACTCACGCGAATCACTATCCACGAATGAAAGATCAACTGATGCCAGGATTCGACCGGGCATTTTCAGGATTGATTCTGGACCTTGAGCAGCGTGGCATGCTCGACGACACGCTGGTCGTCTGCCTGAGCGAGCACGGGCGGACTCCCAAACTCAACTCCGCAGCCGGAGGCGGTCGTGACCATTGGTCGAAAGCCTACTCAGCCATCTTTGCGGGAGCCGGGATCGCTCGAGGGCACGTCGTCGGAGCTTCTGACCGTCACGCGGCCGAAGTGCTATCTCGGCCGGTTTCCCCCAAGGATGCTCTGGCAACGATGTATCACCTTCTGGGAATTGATCCTCACTCGCTGATTCACGACCGGGGTAATCGTCCGATTCCGCTGGTCCCCGAAAACAACGGTGTCGTCAGCGAAATGCTCGCCTGACTGATCCACAGCATCAGCGCGTGGTCGCAGCGTCGAGAGTCCCTGCTTCTCGATTCGTCGTGTTGTTTCTGGACACGTCCCAGCCTCGCGGGTTTTCCACAACCATAGAGGACCGGGAGACTGCAACGAATCATGCTCGCACGGCACGCGTAACTCTTACTCGGTACGATTTTTCAACTTCCTGTCGAGCGGGATGAGTCGAGTTATCATTTCATGGCACGAACAACGACTGAACGTCGAGGGGCGAGAGTGTGAGGGTTGGATCCGCTGAGCTTATGCAGGCAATTGCCAGCAGCCTGCTGTTCTGCTTTTGGGGCACTGACGCGTACTCGGCAGAACCAATCGATTTTGAGCGGCAGATACGCCCGCTCCTGCAGGAACGATGTGGGCGATGTCACGGCAACAAACAGCAGAAAAGCGGTCTGCGGATTGACGCCAGGCATGCAGCGTTTGTCGGTGGCGATGGTGGTCCCGTTATTGTTCCGGGCAAGTCAGCAGAGAGTGAACTGTTCCGTCGAGTCGTCACTGAAGATTTCGACGAACGAATGCCGCCTGAAGGTCCGCCACTGACACTGACTGAAACCGACCTGCTGCGACGCTGGATCGACTTAGGGGCGAACTGGCCAGAGTCTAACTACGACCGGGAGGCCGCTCGTGACAGACGGCTCGAACACTGGTCGTTTCAGCCGCTTGGAAATGCGCTTACTCAACTACCGGATGAGACACGGGGCCGAAACGTCGCGGCGAGTGCCAGGGAACTGGATCGTTTCGTTCAGCTTCGACTGGCCGAGAACAATCTGACTCCTGCTCCTGCTGCGGACAGGCGAACTTTGATCCGGCGGTTGTACTTCGTCATGATCGGCCTGCCTCCGCCTCCTGAAGTCGTTGCAAGGTTTGTTACTGATGACGACCCGGCTGCGTTTGAGCAGCTTGTTGAGAAACTCCTGCATAGCCCACGGTACGGCGAACGCTGGGCGCAGCACTGGCTCGACATCGTTCGTTATGCCGACACGCACGGGTTTGAAGTCAACACGCCCAGAGACAATGCATGGCCGTATCGCGACTACGTGATTCAAGCTTTCAATGACGACAAACCGTACGATCAGTTTGTCCGAGAGCAGCTCGCCGGAGATGCGTTGGATGCAGACGCCGCGACTGGATTTCTCGTCGCCGCTGCAGTTCTACTGCCAGGTCAGATCGGAAAAGATGCCGAGTCCATTCGTCTGGCTCGTCAGGACGCTCTTGACGAAATGATTGTCGGCACGAGTGCGACGTTTCTCGGATTGACGATCGGCTGCGCACGATGTCACGACCATAAGTTCGACCCGATCACAGCACGAGACTATTACTCCCTGCAGGCATTCTTTGCGGGAGTCACCTACGGCGACCGTCCTCTGCGGGACGCTGCCACTCGGGAAGCAATAGCCAGGGTCGCGACACTCGACCAGCAGATCGAGGAACTGACGCTGCAATTGCGAAAGTTCGATCCACAGGCTTACGTCGGACGAACGCTGGTCATCGACGAAGAAGACCAGGAGCGAGTGACGATCCTCAAGACACCCAACGGAACCGGGACGAATCCTTTAGGAACTCAGCGAGGTTATCTGAACGACACGGGAGCGGCAGACAGAGTCGGCAATCTTAGTCGCGGTCGCTACACGTGGTGGCCCAATACGCCGGGCGTGGATGTGCTCAGCTATAATCCAGGCGTTGCTGGAACGTTTCGCTTGTGGCTGTCCTGGGGGGCTCACGGCAGCGGAGTTCACACTCGCGACGCTCGATACATTCTTGACGAGGACGGCGACCTCACCACAACCGCTGATCAGCGTGAACTGGCGAGCGTCGACCAGTACTACCTGGCTGGCGTCACTGAAGGAGAGACGGAAAAGAAACCTCTGTGGAGTGGACTCTTTCCAGCGGGGCTCGTAACGCTAACAAACACCTCGAAGCTGATCGTTCGCGGAGGTGACACCGGTACCGGCATCACTGCAGACGTGATCGTACTTCAGGAAATCGATTCAACGAACGAGTTTACTCCCGAACGAGACTCAACGACGGATCCAGCGCGGAGCGGCACACGGCTGCCGCGTTTGCGCGATCCCTTGGACTCTCTCGCCAACGTCGAGCGATTCGCCGCCAGGCCAACTCGCTTTCTCCGCTTTACGACTTTAGAAACAATCGACAACAACAAACACGAACCCTGCATCGACGAACTGGAGGTCTTTACTGTCGACACCCCCACACGGAATGTCGCTCTTGCGTCGACCGGTACCATCGCCACTTCGTCCGGGAATTATTCCACCACGGGCAAGCATCAGTTGCAGCATGTCAACGATGGACGATACAGCAATGATCGAAGCTGGATTTCCAATGAGCACGGTGGCGGGTGGGTTCAGCTGGAATTCCCGTCGACTGTCAGCATCGATCGAGTTGTCTGGGGACGCGATCGAACCGGGAAGTTTCTCGACCGACTGCCGACAAAGTACCGCATCGAGATTTCGATTGACGGTACCAACTGGACTTTGGCAGCCGGACATGAGGATCGAGTGCCCCTGGGCACGCCTCACGATCCGGTCCAGACACTCGTCCGAAACGCGTCTCCGGATTCGACCAGCGACATTTCTGCCATGGTGTCCCAGGTTGAGCAACTGAGACAGAAGAAGGATCAACTGGGCACCACAAGAACGGTGTACGGAGGCCGGTTCGGCACTCCAGAAAAGACATTCGTTCTGCGTCGAGGTGATCCCGAACAGCGGCTTGAAGAAATTGCGTCAGCGGTACCGGCTCTGTTCTCTACGGTGCCCCTCCGCCAGGACGCTTCCGAACAACAGCGTCGGCTTGCACTTGCCGAGTGGATTTCCTCAAGCGACAACCCGCTGACAGCACGCGTGATTGTGAATCGAATCTGGCAGTACCACTTTGGAAACGGCCTCGTTGAAACACCCAGTGACTTTGGACTGAACGGTGCAAGGCCCTCGCATCCCGAATTGCTGGACTGGCTGGCCAGCGACTTCATCCAGAGCGGCTGGTCGATCAAGCGATTGCATCGGGTGATTCTTCTGTCTCACACCTGGCAACAGTCGAGTCTTGTGAATCCTCAGGCTGAGACCATCGACAGGGACAACAAATGGTTGTGGCATTACCAGTCTCGACGCCTTGAAGGTGAGGCGATTCGTGACAGTATGCTGGCAGTCAGTGGCGAGTTGAATCTCAAGTCCGGCGGCCCCGGCTTCAACTTCTTCAAGACACGCGGCGGGCTGAGCGGCTTTCCGGAAGTAGAAGAGTTCAGTCCGGAAGAGATGCGACGGATGGTATACGCTCACAAAATCCGAATGGAGAAAGTTCCCGTGTTTGGAGCATTCGACTGCCCGGACGCGGGACAGGCGACTCCGCAGCGTACTCAGTCGACGACGGCCATTCAGGCACTGAATCTGTTTAACAGTCCGTTTGTTACGCAACGAGCTGAGAAACTCACCGCCCGCCTGCAACGGGAATTCCCAACAAGCCCGCAGCGGCAGATTGAAGCGGCATTCCAATTAGCGTATGGCCGACAGCCCTCGGATTTGGAATTGTCAGCATCGTCTGGCGTTGCGAAAGAACATGGCCTCGCGACAATTTGCCGAGTCCTCTTTAACAGCAGCGAGTTTCTCTTTATCCCTTAACTGAACATCGTCCATTTCTGAAGACACGCGACGGACAACCCTTCTTCGTTATCTGCCGGGCTCCCGACAGATGTTCTGAACCGTATTTTGCTCCAACATCGAATGACGAACTGATCATGAATCAAGCACAACAGTCCTCGCGTCCCTGGTATCAGCGAATCGGCCCTGGATTGATCACCGCCTGCGTCGTGATCGGTCCGGGCAGTATTCTGACCAGCTCAACAGTTGGAGCGAACAACGAGTACTCGATGCTCTGGATCGTGGCGGTTTCCGTCTTCTTCATGATGTTCTACATGACGATGGGCGCGAGACTCGGCGTGCTGGCCGAGAAGGCACCTGGCGATCTGATTCGCGATCGAGCCGGCAAAGGCCTGTGTATGCTTGTGGGAATCTGCGTGTTCTTTATTTCCGCGGCATTCCAGTCTGGGAACAACCTCGGCGTGGGCGCCGCTTTCGAAGCGTTCACCGATAACAAGGACGTCGTTGTTGGTTTAATCGTTCTCTTCAACGCGATCGCCATCTCGTTCCTGTTCATGTTCAGGAATCTGTATCAGATGCTGGAACGTCTGATGATGGTCTTCGTCGGTTTGATGCTGGTCAGCTTTGCGATCAACCTGCTGAGTCTTGGTCCGGACGTCGGAAAGTTAGCCAGAGGCTTTATCCCCTCGACCGGAAACATCGACATCGCGGTTCTCGGGCTGGTCGGTACAACGTTCGTGATAACGGCGGCCTATTACCAGGCCTATCTGGTGCGTCAGAAAGGCTGGAAAGAGCCTGAACTGAAAAGTGGACTGATGGATGCCCGCATTGGTTCCGGCATCATGTTTCTGATCACGCTGATGCTGGTTTCGACGGCTGCCGCTGGTCTTTACACCGGGCTTCCGGTCAAGCTGTCCAGCCCGGTCGCAGTGGCTGCCGCGCTCGAGCCGACATTTGGACAAAGTGGGAAAATCATTTTCTGCCTCGGTCTGTTCTCCGCCGCCTATTCGTCGTTTCTGGTGAACTCGATGATTGGTGGCTTCATCTTGTCCGACAGCCTGGGACTCGGCAGTAAACCGACCGACCTGTGGCCGCGTCTCCTGACAACCGCCGCGTTGCTGGCAGGTATGATCGTGGCTCTGGCATCCATGGTCCTGGGCTTCGACCGCACGCCGACAATCATTGCCGCGCAGGCAGTGACAGTGATTGGTGCTCCGCTGATCGCCGTGGTTCTGCTCTGGCTGACAAGTCGTGAAGACGTCATGGGAACGGCTAAGAACGGACCTGTTCTGAAAGTCGTTGGCCTGCTCGGACTGGTGCTGCTGCTGGCGATGGCCTACCGAACGGCCTTCGTCTCGATCCCGAACACGTGGGACAAATGGATGAACCCTCCGTCCGTCATGACACCGCCAGAATCGGCGCCAGCGGTCGCTGAGCCCTCGACAGCCAACGGCGAAGCGGAGAACGGCGAATGAGCGGTGAAGGCAGGATCACCGACATTCGCGTCGTCGCGGTCGAGCTTTATTTGCTACCGGTAACAACTCGAGTGCCACTTAAGTTTGGTCCGGAAGTAATGACGGGCGTGACCTGTGCACGAGCTCGTGTGACGGTTGAGGGTCTCGACGGAAAAACCGCTGCCGGATGGGGCGAGACGCCACTCAATGTGCAATGGGCGTGGCCGAGTTCGTTGTCATACGCGGCCAGACACGATCGCATGGTCGATTTCTGCCGCGTAGTCGCCGCCGCGTGGGCCGGTTTCAATCAAACCGGCCATCCGCTGGAGATCGGTTCTGATTTTCTCACGCAACTGCTGCCGGACCTGATCAAGTCTGCGACTTCACTCGCTCCCGAGCAGGAATCGATCCCTTTTCTCGCGGCTCTCGTCTGCAGCAGCCCGTTCGATGTCGCGCTCCACGACGCGTTTGGCAATCTTCACGGACGCGATATTTACGAGCTATACGGTCCGGAACATCTCTCACGAGACCTTTCCGAATTTCTGGAATCGGCGTCTGACGCTCAAGCTGTGTCGTTTGCCGGCCGCTGGCCGTCAGAGTACCTGGTGCCTGACGGACGGTCCGTGAATTCGAAGCTGTCCGCGTGGCATCTCGTCGGTGGTCTCGACCCGCTGACTGATGAAGATCGCACCGGCGACGAACCGGATGATGGTTATCCGGTCACGCTTTCAGAGTGGATCGATCACGATGGATTGCGTTGTTTGAAAATCAAACTGCGCGGTAATGATCAGGATTGGGACTTGGATCGAATCGTGAATGTCGGACAGCTGGCGGTCTCGCAGGACTGCACCTGGTTGACGGCCGATTTCAACTGCACGGTGACCGAGACGGACTACGTGAACGAGATTCTCGATCGGCTGCGGGACGAGTATCCGAGGCTATACGGCATGCTGCTCTACATTGAGCAGCCATTTCCGTACGAGCTGGAACGGGACCGCATTGATGCTCGCAGCATTGCCGCACGCAAGCCGGTCTTTCTGGACGAAAGCGCCCACGACTGGCAACACGTTCGCCTGGGTCGGGAACTCGGCTGGTCAGGAGTCGCGCTGAAAACCTGCAAGACACAAACGGGAGCGATCCTGAGTCTGTGCTGGGCGAAGGCTCACGGGATGCCGGTCATGGTGCAGGATCTGGCGAATCCAATGCTCGCGCAGATTTCGCATTTGAGACTCGCCGCCCACTCCGGCACGATCATGGGCGTCGAAACCAACGGGATGCAGTTTTACCCGGATGCCTCACTGCCGGAATCCGCCGTGCATCCCGGGATGTTTCGACGACAGAACGGAAGCGTCGACCTGTCATCACTCGGCCCAACGGGCTTCGGATTTCGCGCTAACGAAATTCTTCGCGAACTGCCACCGCCTATATTCGAATGACGATGCCCGTAAAACGCGTTCTACAGTGTGCTGATCCTCGACAAGCGGTTTTTTCTGCGACACAAACACAACATGGAATTTGCGTCTGCCAACAACGATGCAGACTCAGCTTTGCTGTGCCTCAGCAAGTTTGCCGAGGCCCGTACCGGTCGGGACGCAGACGAACAGAACACCCAGCATGTCATCGCTCGTGTTGCAGAACTCATGTTCGACGCCGGGTGGAACGTAGACCACATCTTCCGCCGACACTTCGCTGGACTTTCCACCGATGACAGCCGTTCCGCTGCCTCGCGTGATGACGACAATCTCCTCAGCATCCGGATGAATGTGCAATTCCTGAACGTGCCGACCGCCGGGGGGAATCAACATGTGATGCACAAACTGTATGGTTTGCAGGCACGTGCGGTCTTCCGAAGTCTCGTGCTCGTACAATCTGATCACAGCTGCAGGAGCATCGGCGCGATTCTTCCAGCCACCATTTTCGTCTCGAACGCTGTATTCAATGATGCGATTCGGATTGTTGAACAACAGACTCTGAATGACGTTGAACGGCTGAGTCTTCCAGTTAGCGATAGCCATTTTGAGATCGTCTTTCGAATTCAGCAGAGTCATGAGACGTGCTCGACAGCCCGCTGGAGCACTCCCTCACAATATAGTCATAGTCTCCACGAGAGCCTGTACCGCTGGTCCCGAAAACCAACTGTGAACGTGTCTAAAACAGCTCTTCGATGAACTTACCGCCCTTGTTCACCAGCTTTAACGGCTGGTCGTCCGGGGTGATGTATTCGTGCTCGTGGTTCAAGCCCAGGACGTGGCAGAAAGTTGTGTAGAGCTCGGGGATGTCGACGGGTCTTTCGGTGACATCGAGACCGTCTTTGTCCGTGGCCCCGAGAATTCGACCGGGCTGTATGCCTCCGCCGGCCATCGCCGTGATCCAGCCTTTGGCATAGTGGTCTCGACCGCCGTCTTTCTTGAGTTTGGGAGTCCGGCCAAACTCACCCATCCAAACGACAAGCGTGTCGTCCAGCATGCCTCGGTCTTTGAGGTCCGTCACCAGCGTGGCGAAACCGGGATCAGCTTCGCCACACAGTATCGGTGTATCTCTGAAGCCTTCCTTATGAGTGTCCCACCCCGCGTCGTAAGAATCTCCGTGACTGAACACCTCAACAAAGCTGACGCCCTGCTCAACAAGCCGTCGAGCCAGCAGGCATCCTTGTCCGAATCTCGTCCGACCATAGGCATCTCTCAATGGTGCCGGTTCGTCGGAAAGGTCAAACGACTTCAGGCGGGGACTGGTGAGGAACCTTGACGTTCGGTCATAGATGTCTTTCTTTTCTTTGACGACGTCTTCCGCTCCGGTGCGAGCGAACTCAGCATCCAGCGCATCCGCCAGCCCAAGGCGACGATGCAGTACGTCTGACTCTGTTCGAAGTTGAACGTCGTCCGGCAATTCGCCAGGAGTGTCAATCCGAAATGAGTCATACTTCGCTCCCAGGACGCCCGAGTTCACATCTCGAGTCCTGATGCGGGGCTTTCCAATTCGCACGAACGACGGCAGTTCGAACGAGCCTTCGTACCGTTCATGAGCAACGACCGCTCCCCAGGTGGGATAGGCAATCGTCGGATTGATCGGATATCCCGTGCGAACCAGTTTGATGGCGCGAAAGTGATCGGCCTCGCCAGTCCTCATCGACCTGATGAAACTGATCTGGTCGGCGACCTGAGCGACCCTCGGCCAGAATTCAGCAAAGGCAGTACCGGACAGTTTCGTCGATATCGTTGTGGCTGGTCCCTGGTTTTCTGAACCCGGTTTTGGATTAAACGTCTCAAACTGACTTGGTCCTCCATCCATCCACAACAGGATCATCGACTTCTGCTTCTTACGAAGTTCAGCGGCCTGAGCGATCAGCATGTCACGCCAGCTAAGTTGGCAGACTCCCAGTGTTGCGGCTGGAATGCTCAGCTGCCTGATGAAGTCCCGTCGGCGAACATGGCCGTTGCGGTCAGCCCAGGCATGCAGGAATGGAGTAATCATATATCGATTCCGAATATGTCGGCGGCGGTCATTGTTTCTCGAATTGTCGACGATGGTGTCGGTACTGATCAACGCCTTGTCGTGAATTCAGCGCTGTTTAACAGGCTCCAGAGAACATCTTCAAAGGCTCGCTCGCGAGCGTTCAGACTCTCGATGTGCTTCAGGACGATTGCTCGTTCGCTGCCTGTCGGCTCCCGCGCCAGGACGCGAGCATAAAGGACATCGATCACATCGCCGTTGTCAGCTTCATCCTGAAGCAATCGAGCAAGCACAGTTTCACTGCCCTGAGTCGCGTCGACCTGTTTGAGCACCTGATCATTGTTAATCAGAAACATCGCCTGATCCATCGTGCGATTGATCAGTGAGTCACGGAATGCCGGATCGTAGCCAAAGGCCTGGTTGACCAGATCCCGTGTGCTCTTTGGTGGCGGCGGAAACCGAACGGCTTCCGTTTTCTTTTCCTGTTTGCCTTTGACATCAGGGATGGACACCGCCGTCACGAGCGAATCAAACACTTCATCCCCACGCAGTTTCTTCGGGCGAGCGCCGGTGAACGCCGCGAGTTGTGAGCCATTAGTCACAGCATCTGACTCTTCAGAAGGCGACTTTGGATGAGCTCGCTCCACTGCCTGATACGCACGTGTGTGAACCAGCAATCGGAATACCGAACGGGCATCGAAATCTGACGCGATGAAATGGCCAGCCAACGAGTCGTGAGCGTCCGCCAGCAGCGGCTTCGCGCCATCGCCGAGATCGTCCACCGGGTCGAAAAATCCTCGCCCCATTAATCGTGCCTGGATGTGGTTGACGAAGGCTCGCGCGAAGAAAGGGTTGTCGCCGTTGACCAGCCAGTACGCGAGTTGCTCGCGGCGTGCAAGATCGGCCAGACCGAGTTCCAGTGACTGACCCCGGTAGACGGTCGGCTTAGTCATCTCCTTTGCCCCCGGCATCTTATGCTCGCCCTTCTCTGCACTTGAGATGCTGATGAGATTGCTGTTGTTTTGCTCCAGCTTGACGCTGACTCGGGCAAAGAATGCCGCCATGCCGTGAAACGTCTCCTGAGGCATCTCGACGAACGGGTGATCGTGGCACTCGGCGCACGCGATCCGAACTCCCAGAAAAACCCGCGACATCTCGCCCGCGATGCGGTTCCCCTCGCCCTGATGAAAACCGACAAACGTTGCCTGCGGCCCGTCGCCGACCGTTCCGATGGCTGTCACCATCCGGAAAACACTTTCGTCCCAGCCGGTTCCCTTGTTGAACTGATCAGCTAACCACTCGCGAAACGGTTCGTAATTCAGGAACGTCAGCTGCGGCTCCGGTTGCCGCATTCCGATGACGTCGCTCCAGTAGTTGCCCCAGTTCTTCCCGAATTCGGACGAGGACAGCAGCTGCTCGACGACTCGCTGACGGCGATCGGAAGATGTGTCCTTGACGAACGCCCGGTACTCGTCCAGCGTTGGCTGTCGCCCGACAAGGTCCAGACACACGCGTCGGAAGAACAGCACGTCGTCGACAGATTTCACGTCACTGGATTCAGTAACTCCCAGCAGTCGATCAAATTCCCGCGGAGTCAGTTGAGCGTATTTTCCCGTCACCGGCCTGCGGACGAAATCGGGAGCAACCGGATGTGGAACTGGCTCTTTCTTTTCATCGGTTTTCGACAGCGTTGCCGGCTTCACGGTGGCAATGCCTTTCGGGATAGACTTCTCAGCCGTACGAGCGGTGCTCAGTTCGGAATCTGTCAACAGCCGAATTCCATCGACAATGACGTGGTCCGTTGTCCCGGTTGTCTCGATGAGAACCGTCGTGTCGCTGTCTGCGGCGAGCACGAACGCTCCGACCGGCGAGAAGCCCGTCGCCAGTTCGGGGCGTTTTTTCTGGTCGAGGAATGCCGTGCCCCTCTGGTCGCCGGAAACAACAGTAATCGGAACTTTCGCAGCGCGATTGCCGGTCGCCGAGTAAGAGATCAGGAGGTGGTACTCGCCCGGTCGCTCCACTCGAAAACTGAATTTGACAGACTTCTCACCTTTGCCAGTGGCCATGTCATGGATGTACGACTCGCCAAGATACGGTTTGAGGCTGGTGCTGGACTGCCACTCTCCGACAAGCTCCGCCTGTGTGTCATCGATGACGATTCCTGACAACGCTGATGGCGCAAGCCCTTGTGCAGATAACTCGGCTGTCAGCAACGACAGCAAAGCAGCCGCGATCATCGCCGCTGCTCGCACAGTGGATGGGTAGAGTCTGTTCACAAAGAGAACTCCAGGAAGGCACATCGGGGAGGGTTCCGGTCGGAAGAGGAGAAAGATTAAAACGCCGACGCAGATCAGCCAAACATGTTGGGCAGGCTTGTGTTCCAGGGCAAGTCCAATGAGGTCAGTTTCCTGCGGCGGCGTGGAGAAACGCCGAGTACCCCATCTCAACGACACAACCACAATCGTCGCAGCAGTTCACTTCGAGAATGCGACGTCCCACTGATACTATAGGCCGCTTGATAATCTAAATCGTAAAACCAGATCACGCACATCGCGACTATTGATCATGCGGTTCATGGAAGCTCAAAAAGGCTGACACCGCTGTCATGATCGTTCGAACTGCCAAAGTCTGGCGATTCAATCGTCGACTGCGCGGGCGACTTCCGATCGGAATCAGCTCGACGAGTGATTGGCCCAGTGATGTTCCCATCGAACCCACAAAATGAACTTCAGGATCCTCGAATGAAGTCATGTTTTCTGCGAAGCCGGTTGTGTCTATGGGCAACGTTCTGTCTCTGGGTGCCCCTGTTCCCTTCGGTCGCCTTTTCTGCTGATCCGACATCTCCTGAGGTTCGCTCAACTTATCAGGTGACGCCACCGCCAGCGGATCTCAACCTGCCTGCGTTCTATGAGAAATATGTTTCAGCAGACGGATACCCAATCGTGAGTTCCGGCAACGTCAACGACTACGCGCTCAAAGAGGCCGCATACCTGGCCAACATGATGCTGGCGAAACGGCCTGACGTCCGGCGTGCCATGATTGCGGGAGGCTCGCGACTGGTGGTCATGGCCCATGACGAGTTCACGACCGACGTGCCCGAGCACTCGCACATGACACCAAAGACTTTCTGGGACGCAAGGGCTCGAGGCCTTGGCGGCTCCAGGAAAGATCCCGTCTGCTCCTGCGGCGAGGAGAATCTGCTCGCCCTGAACGGCGATCCCTACGCGACCGAAAACATTCTCATCCACGAATTCGCACACAACATCCATCTGCGTGGGATGGTCGTCGTCGATCAAACATTCGACGATCGCCTGAAGCAATCGTATGAACGAGCTATGCATGCCGGTCTGTGGAAGAACAAATACGCATCGAAAAATCATTCCGAGTACTTCGCCGAGGGCGTCCAGTCCTGGTTCAACAACAACCGCGAACCAGACCACGACCACAATCACGTAAACACGCGAGCAGAACTTCGCGAGTACGATCCCGGACTGGCGTCACTCTGTGAAGAAGTCTTTGGCGACACTCAGCTGGTCTACACAAAACCGACGACAAGATTGACCGGCCACCTGACTGGTTACGACCCGACCAGTGCCACAGCCTTCAAGTGGCCCGCCCGCCTCGACGAGGCTCGCCAGCA
>JAQBWV010000149.1 GCA_027624335.1 Planctomycetota bacterium | reverse complement strand
ACTTCGTCGGGAACCAGCCGAATCCGCCCAGGTCGTACGAGATCACTCCCAGAACCAGCAGAGCTCCGCCAAACAACAGAACCGTCTGAATGAAGTCGGTAATGACGACGGCCTTCAAGCCGCCCAGCGACGTGTAGATCACCGCGACGAAGCCGGTCGCGATGGCGATTACTGGTATCTTCTCTTCCCCGACTCCGAGCATGATCGTCAGCGCCTTGGCCGTGAGATAAATCAGCAGCGCCATCCAGACAAGCCGCAGGACAATAAACATTCCCGCACCCAGCATCCGCACGCTCAGCCCAAGCTTCTCTTCAAGCAGCTCGTACGCGCTGGTCACTTTCTGATTCATGTACAGAGGCACGACAAAGTAGCCGACGATCGCAAAGACGAGCGGCAGCGTCAGCAGGCTCATCATGAAGACCGGGCCTTTGCCAAGAGCCTCACCCGGCATGGACAGATACGAAATCGTGCTGAGCAGTGTGGCAAACAGCGAAACGCCGACGAGAATCGGATTCATGCTGCCCGAGCCGACAAAGTATTCCTGCGTCGATTTCTGGCTTCGGCCGTAGTACCAGCCCAGGCCGATCGTGCCGCACCCGTAAACTGCGATGATCAACCAGTCGATCACCCGCAGGCCGGCAGTTTGTTCGATTTCTGGTGCGGCTGCTGCCGAATTCGCGACCGGCGTAATCCCTGAGGGCGCATCGTCAGCGAGGCCGGATGAAGCGAAAATCAGAAAGAGAACACATGCAGCGGGAAAGTGGAATCTCATACGGATGTCGTCTCGAAAGGCGGGATTGATGAGTCACAGCTTATTCGACGTGAGATGTACCGCAAATCGGACAGCCAGATCCCAATCGGGGGTGGCCACGAAAGTGGCCACCCGTAATTTAGCGAGAGCGTGTGGTCGCGAACTGGAAGTCAACTTCTTTTCTTCGAGAGGCCGTCCGCTCGCGAAGGCCGCGCTGGCACGGTAGAGCGAAGCTCCATATCGGCGTCTTGCTTCGTGACTGAGGCTCACCGGCGATTCCGCCGCTCAGCAGGGACGCAGCAAAGTACTGCCGCCTGGTTAAACGCTCGCGACGCCTGCGACGTTGTTTCACGCTCCGCGGAAGAAGACTTCTCAGGCGTTGCGGAATCCGTGGAGCCAGAATTGCTCGCCGTGTGCGGCTCAACGGGCGAGGCTGGCAGGGGTGCTGATCGCGCGGCGGAACAAGCGGCTGAAGTCGCTCATCAGCGACGGCCAGCGTTTGAGTGACACGTTCAGCCTCGGTTTGACGCTCGGCCAACAGGTACCGTGTGCATCACTTTGGCCACTTCTGGAGCCAGTTCGACAGGGCTGGGAATGGATGCCTCGCCACAAAGACCGCCCGTCGTCCTGCTTGTCAATTCGCCGCACCGATCGATCGTTCGATGTGCCGTGCGAACCCTCAAACACATGACTCATTTCGGCGTTACGTGCCGATCCAGCCAACGGATGCACGATGGCATGGGCATCAAGACTGGCTCGCCGGTCACCGTCAGTTCTCCGGAAGCTGAGTCAATTCTAAAGACCACCACGCTGTTGCCAGGCATGTTGGCGCATAGCAGCCATTGGCCGTCGGGAGTGATGAGCAGGTTCTGAGGGCCTTTGCCCAGACTCCGTTCAATATTGATCAAACTCAGCATGCCGCCCTCACCGATCCGAAAAATGGCGACGCTATCGTGACCGCGGTTTGTGCCGTACAGAAACTTGCCATCCGGCGTAATCCTGATATCCGCAGTGTGACTGACTCCGTCGAAGTTGGCAGGCAATGTCGCAATCGTCTGCTGCGATGTCAGCTTGCCAGACGCGGGTTCGTAGCTAAAGAACGTAACGGTGTTTTTCAGTTCGTTGATCAGGTAGACACTTTTGCCATTCGGGTGAAACGTCAGATGTCGAGGGCCGGAACCAGGTGCCACAGAAGCCGAAGACTGCGCCTCGTTGACGGTCAATTTCGCGGTACCCGCATCCAGGTGGTATGCCAGTATTTTGTCGGTACCCAGGTCGGCTGCCAAAGCGAAACGGTTGTCGGGACTGATCACGATGCTGTGTGCGTACGGAGCTTTCTGTCGCTTCGGATCAACGCTCGAACCCGCATGCTGAACGAACGACGCGGCTTCTCCCAAAGAACCGTCTTCCAGCACCGGCAACGCGGCGACACTGCCTGACGAATAATTCGCCAGAACGACGGTTTTCCCTGTCGGATCGATGTCCAGGTAGCACGACGCCGAACCTTTGGCGGACTGTTGATTCAGCCGCTCGAGCTTTCCAGTCCGGTCCTTGATGGCGTAAGCGGCGACAAACTCGTCTTCCTTGCCTCCGAAGCTTTCTGTGTCGATCGAATAAAGAAAACGCCCGTCCGGTGAGATCACCAGGAAGAAGGGGTGTTGAACGTCCGTCGTTCGATGCTGAGGCTTCAGAGCTCCGGTCTTCGAGTCAAATCGAAAGGCATGAATGGCCCCCTGCTCTCCAGCGGCGAATGCGGAAATGTAAATCAGTGGATCGTCGGCATTTGCAGTTGTGGACATCATCAGCAGGGAGCCAAGCATAAGAGTTGTGAGCATTCGCATGATTCATTGATCTCCGGTTCTCAAAAAGCATCGCGTGAACTGAGTGATACTGATTGATGCGGTTACGCCGCTGGATGGGTGGCAGGTCAATTCAGCTGAGAACTATTTGCTGGAGACATAATTGCCAGGACTTCTGCTGCGTTTTCGCCAGGATATGAACAGGGCCTTCTCAAATTGGAGTCGCATTCGGTGACGGCCTTGTCGAAACGCCGTTTTGTTCTGGTTGCTTCCCAGCACCACTGGCAGGATGGTGTGCAGATGAGTGTGTCGCTGTCGAAATTCGAAATTCATTTCAAGGTTACGTGCATGTCACCATCAAATCGCATCACCGTCAACCAAGTATCTCTCCTCTCGAATTTCGCTACTGCGATCGTGATTTGCGGAAGCGCCGGACTATGGGTGCCAATGCTGATTCAATTGAATGCGTTACCAAGCATGCAGTATGCCTTTTCAGGCATTAAACTCGCGATCGCAGGCAGGTTTTCTGGTAGTCGTGGTCGCAGCAGACCTTGATCTCCGGCGACATGACTCCGGTCGAAACAGACGGCCTTCGTTTTAAGAGTGGGATGCAGCGTTTCGAGCAGGATGTTGACCAGCGTTTCGGGTATCTTCTGAATGGGCGTCGCAACCAACATCAGCGGCACTCCCGACGCTGCGGGAGCCAGGGCTCCCGCAGGTTTCAGGAAGTCACGTTGAAGTCACGTTGTGGCTGGGCAACAAAGTTCAGACGGTGAGCGGCGGCAGACCGTGCGTCGAGTCAGAACTGCAGTCGTAAGGTGATTGGAAGGCATTCGGTCCATCGCCTGATGGCGCCGTGCGAAGAGTGCTTCAGGTCGCGGCGATTATCGAATCTCAATTGTGCGAGGATCGGTCTTCTGAGACTGCGACGAAAAGACTGTCAATCGCCAACATGACGCAATTCCTCGGGGAGTTCGATTCGATTTTTTCGTGCGCTATCGTCGGAGTTACAGTAATTATGAAGAACTTTCCGGAATAGCGACGGACATTCGTAGCGGCTTTGCGGTATTTCGTCATTGCTGACGGCATCAGCGTTCGGAGAAGTTGTCGGATCGTTCGATCCTGTTTGAGATTTCTGCGAGACTGTCGACGGCGACAGCTCAATTCGTTTTCCGTATCTGGACCGGAATGTCAGCAGCCACTCCCGACATTGATCAGAATGCCTGGCTCAGGGATCCGGACGTGCAGCGCATGCTGCTGGTTCGAGGCGGCGATGAAGCTGCATTCGCAGAACTCGTTGAAGCCTGGCAGGACCGGCTGATCGGTATCTTTTCGCACGTCCTGCATGACACCGCGTCTGCCGAAGATCTTGCGCAGGAAACGTTTCTGCGAGTGTACCGGGCCAGGCTGCGGTATGAGCCAACCGCTAAGTTTTCGACGTGGCTGTTTCGCATTGCCAACAATCTGGCGACGAATCGAAAGCTGTCTGTATCTCGTCGGAAAGAGGTCTCTTTCAAAGTAACCGAGTCCGGGCCGCTTGGTCCGCGTCCTGAAGAGCAGCTGGCGGCGGAAAAGTCGGCGTTGATGCCGACGCGGCAGCTCGACAGTCAGGAGATGCGTGAGATCGTTCGGCAGGCACTCGACACACTCAACGATCGCCAGCGGATGGCGCTGCTGCTCAACAAGTTTGAGCACATGAGTTACACGGACATCGCGGCCTCGATGGATCTCACCGTTCCGGCGGTTAAGTCGCTGTTAACGCGAGCCCGTGAGAATCTCAGAATACAACTCGAACCCTACCTTTCGGGAACTTCTGGTCAGAAATCCAGAACGAACGACGCACCACAGTGAATCTGAAGCCACGTTGTTGCACACGTGCGAGAGTTAGTCGTCATGGCTATGGAAAATCCCAGAGAAGATTTGATTGCGTATCTCGACGGCGAGCTGCCCGACGAGTCTGCATCGCAGATTGAGAAGGCACTCGTCGCTGATGCGTCGGTCCGGCTTGAAGTCGAGCAATTGACAAAGACATTCGACCTGCTGGATTTACTGCCTTCGTCAAAGGCGTCAGCAGAGTTTGCCGGAAAAACTCTGACCGTCATCCGCGCGCAGCACGGTGCGGCATCAAAGGACTCGTCGGATGAAAATGCGCAGAGTGCCGGACGGTCAGTGTTTGCCCGAAAGGCAATGGTCTGGGGCATTCGCGCTGCCGCACTTGTCGGGCTGATGATCGCAGCGAGTGTCGGTTTCAATAGTGCCTTTCGGAGAGGCGGCGAACCTATAGACCAGCTGCTGTCCGAACAGCCATTGATCCAGCGATTGGGCGAGTATCAGGAAGTCAGCGACGTCAGTTTTCTCAAGCAGCTGAATGAAAGCGGATTGTTCAATGAGCGAGACGAGACTGCACGAGACTGATCCGCGCTCAGGCATGGAATCAGGTCCCGCAACGCAGCATCGATTCTTCACCTGGATCAGCATGAACCGCTGGTACCTGGTGAGTTCGATCATCGTCGTCATGCTGGTCCGCCTGGAGTCTCAGCGAGCGGAAACGCCGGACATGCGTCGTAACCGGCAAACCATCGAACAGATGTCGCGTGTTGAACGGGAACGGCTGCGTCACAACTTCGAGCAATTTCAGAAACTTTCGACGGGCGAACGCGAGCAGCTGCGGACCGTCCACACCGCTGTTCAGAACGAGCCTGCACTCAATGAGACTCTCACGAAGTTCCACGAGTGGCTGGCGACACTTTCTCTATCAGATCGAGAAGACTTGCTGGCCACGACCGATCCCACAGACCGTCTGCAGATGATGCGGCGAATGATGGTTCAGTCGGAAGTGCTGCCGGGCGACAGGCCTGGTTCAGAAGTTGACGCGGCGTCGCTGTCGCCCTTCATGACCCTGCGAGTTTCGCCATACGACTACGAACGGATGATGGCTGCCGGTGCGAGATGGGTTGAAATGTCCGCGACTCCCGCAGTCACAACTCCAGTCGGGCAGCTGGAACATCACCTTGCGGTCATGTCGGCAATCATGAACCGAATTCTTCCCGACTGGCAGGCATCCATCGCTCGCTCGCCCGGTCGCCCGCGACCGTCGTTTCCGGATTCACTGCGCATGGTACTTCTCGAACAGATCTCGGAATCGAAGACGAAACACATCCTTGAGGATCGTCCTGCACTGCAACAGAACATGATGAGCATGGTACTGCTGGCGCGGGGTCTGTTTGATGAGACTCGCCGGGTGACAGCGTCGCTGAGACCAACCGCTGCGGAGCTCGCCCAGGCATATGAGAGGATTCCGGAATCTCGCCGCAAGTCGATTGACCAATTACCTCGTGAGGCTGCTGACCGGGTGATTCGACAACAGTGGATCATGCACCGGCTGTCTCCGGAGGCGAGTCAGCAACTTTCTCGACTGTCGTCGTTGTTCGATCGCTTGTGGAATCGGTCACCAAACGGCCCACGAATCAACGAAGGGACAAGCCGCCCGCGTCGCGACGGGAACGGTGTTCAGAGACCCGCTACTTCGAGTGAAGCGACTTCATGAATCTTTACAGACACGCGATCAGTGACACCTTCAGCCTGTCAGGGAAGCAGTGAATCATACTAATGCTCGACGATCAGGCTGTCCCGTTGAAATCGTGGCCCACCGCGGAGCCTCTGCTGAAGCTCCAGAGAATACGCTGGCCTCAGTCCAGCTCGCGTGGCAACTGGAGGCGGACGCCGTCGAGATCGACGTCCAGCTTTCTCGGGACGGACGTCTTGCTGTAATTCACGATGCGGATCTTCAACGTACCGGAGGCTGCAATCACAGAGTGATTGACCTGTCGATGGCAGAACTGCGGACCTTCGACGTTGGCGCGTGGAAAGGCGAGCAGTGGCAAGGAGAAATGGTGGCCGATTTGCCGGACATTCTGGCCACGGTACCCGTCGAACGGCGGCTGTATGTCGAGTTGAAATGCGAACTCGATTCCGGTTCGCCCTCGCAAATTGTCGACGCGCTCGAACGAGCCCTTTCAACAGCAGAATCGAAGCCGGACTCCGTCGTTCTGATCAGCTTCGACATGAACCTCCTCGCAGCTGCCAAACGCCGACTGCCGGAGTTCAGTGCGTTTCTGGTCGCCGAACAAAGTTTCCGCGAAAACCAGGTTGGTGGAACGACGACTGGCACTGGCAATTGGGAACCGTCCATCGACTGTCTCATCGAGTCCGCCGTTTCCGCCGGGTTTGACGGAGTGGACCTTTCGAATACTGAAGCGATTACAGCAGCGGCGATGGCTCAAGTAACACACGCACATCTGGCGTCGTGCGTCTGGACCGTGAATTCAATCGAGGATGCCCGCCGTCTGGTTCTGGCAGGTGTCGAAAGTCTCACGACAGACGATCCGCGGACTCTGCGTGCCGCCCTGAGCGGATCTGCCGGTCAGTAAAATGCGTCTCACATCAACTTTCAACCGCTGGAGCAGAGTAATGCACGACTCCGAAACGCTGGCTTCACGAAGATCGTTTCTCAAAAGCGGACTCGCCGTAACCGGAGCATCGATCGGCCTGGGGACTTCTTCGTTGCTGGCTCGGAATGGCGATCGGGAAGTGGAACGGGTGACGGTTCTTAATCCTCGTAACCGGGTGCCATTATCGTTCATCGTCGACGACTCTACATGTCTCGTGAACATGGGGCACTTCTGCATGCCGCAGTTCGCCTCGGCCTTCGCCGCTCGGGATATCTATCAGAAGCCATGGAAAACATGGCCGCGCGAGATACCCGACTCGTTCGTTCGGGAGTTCGGTGAATGGTGCGCTCAGCATGGCGTCAAAGGAAAATACAGTATCGTCCCTTATCCGGCGTGCGTCGGGTGGATGGATCGTGAGATTCCCGGTTGGTCGCGGCGAGAACTGCTCGACAGCCTGAAACTCGTCCGCGAGTTGATTGTGCCGAACTGGGACATCCATCCGGAAATGATCACGCATACGCGAGTCATCGATCTAAAGACAGGTCGTCCGATCGACGAGATCAGCGAAGCGACGATGGAGAATTCGTATCCTCGCGAAAAGAAAAGTGTCGACGAACTGGCGTCGTACCTCGCCTACGCACTGCGAATTCTGAAGAACTGTGATTTGCCCTGCGAAGGTGTCACAACGCCCGGCGGATTCGGGAATCTCGTAAAACCGGAGTTGTCGCTGGCTGTGCATGATGCCGTGCGAGACGTTTACGGCACGCAGCTTCCGCACTATTTCAAATACGTGGTGAACAGCGGCGAGAGTACGCTTCCGAAACTGGAACACGTCCGCGGTCTCGATACCGACGATCCGAAGGTCACCGTCAACGTTCCGGCCGGAACGGGTGACTGGTTCGGCGGATGGGACGGCGATCGCTTGTCCGAACCTGATCGCTACGCCACCGAAGACGCGACATCCGGACGCATGGTCGAAATGATCACGAAGGGCGAGCCGGCGGTCATGCTGTGTCACTGGCCCGGCATGTTCACTCAGGGGACCAGGGCGGGTTTCAAAGCATTTCAGCGGGTGGTCACTTCGCTGGAAACTCGATTTCGAGACGAAACTGTCTGGATGAAAGTCAGCGAAATTGCCCGGTACTACACAGCTCAGGAGTTGACCAAAGTTACCGTCGCTCCCGGCAGTGTGACTCTGCAGGCTCCTTTCGGTACACCCGGATTCACACTCCGAATTGCGTCGCGCGGAGTCCGCCAACCAGTCGTCTCAGGTACGAACGGAAAAATGCTGCCGCTCATAGAAATCCAATTCGGCAGAGACCTCGAATCCGGCAAGTGGCTGAACGAAAAGAGCTCGCAAATCCTGTGTTTCGATCTGCCCCAGGGGGAAACAACAATCACCTGGCCGGTGTAAGAAACTCGTGTTGCTGGCTCGTAGTTCCACAGCGAGTTGCCTGCTAACATCCGCGCCACACCGTCGGCAGAAATCAGAATCACAACAAGGAGCAGCCCGGATATGGCTGAGTTGACCTACAAGGACGCGGGAGTTGATCTCGACCTCTACGAACAGGCCATGGCGAAACTGCCTGCGTTGATGCAGAAAACGCACACGCCGAGAGTCATGCCGATGCCGGGCGGATTTGCGGGACTGTTTCAGCTCGGTACCAACAGTCGCCTGTTCAAAAAGAACTATTGCGACCCGGTGCTTGTCTCAGGAACCGACGGAGTTGGCACCAAGCTGAAGGTCGCGATCGCGGCGGGCAAGTATGATACGGTCGGCATCGATCTGGTCGGAATGTGCGTCAACGACTGTCTTTGTGTTGGAGCCGAGCCTCTGTTCTTTCTCGATTACCTGGCACTCGGAAAAGACGATCCCGAATTGATCTCGCAACTGGTTGAAGGCGTCAGTTCCGCCTGCTGCGAAACAGGCATGGCTCTGCTCGGCGGCGAAACAGCCATCATGCCGGATGTCTATCAGGCTGGCGACTTCGATATGGCTGGCTTCTCTGTCGGAGTTGTTGAGAAGGATCAGATCATCGACGGGACCAGGTCCATCCGCCCCGGAGACGTGCTGGTCGGACTGGGAGCCAGCGGTTTCCATTCCAACGGCTACAGCCTGGTTCGAAAAGTCGTCACCGACGTGGCAGGGCTGTCGTACGATTCACACGTTGCGGACCTCAACCAGTCAGTCGCTGATATCCTGCTGGAACCGACCCGGCTGTATGTGAAATCCGTGTTGAGTGTGCTGGACGATCCAGCATTGCGGGTGTCCGTCCACGGTCTCGCCCACATCACTGGCGGCGGACTCCCGGACAACATTCAGCGAATTCTTCCCGAGAACTGCGCCGCCGACATCGACACTTCGACCTGGACACGACCGCCCGCGTTTCAGTGGCTGCAGGGCCTGGGCGGCATCGCCCGCGACGAGATGTACAAAGTCTTTAATATGGGTATCGGCTTCGTGCTGATTGTGGAACCGGCGATCGCCGATCGAGTCTGTCAGGAAATTGCCAGGCACGATATTCCTGGATCAGTCATCGGAGAGATTAAAGCAGCACCTCGAACAGTCGCGCTGCACCACCCGACAACGTGAGTGGAGTGGACTCCTGACTTGATTGTGAACTGTCCAATTAAGCGGCGACTGCCGCAGACAGCGGTTGTTCGGAACCCAGCAGCAGATCGATCGTCAGCGCGGATGCGCCGGCCTGGCTGAGCACGAATTCTCTGGCAGCGATGCCTTGCCGGCTCGCTGACTCGTGATCTGTCAACCAGTGCCGGATGAGCGCTGAAAGTTCGGGTCCATCCTGGACGACTCTCGCTGCGTTGCGAGCCAACAGCGAGTCGACAACATCCCGGAAATTGCGTGTGTGCGGGCCGAAGCAAACGGCCGCTCCGTAAGCGCAAGGTTCGATCATGTTCTGACCGCCTCGACTGCCCATGCTGCCGCCAACGAAGGCGAAGTCTGCCAGGCCCCAGCACGAGGACAATTCACCCAGCGTGTCGAGCAGGATGACAGGCGAGTCGCCCTTGCCCGGCGCGCTGCACCCACTGACGCCTGCTGATCGGCGGAGCAACGATTGCCCGTACGATGCCACGAGTCTCGCCGTTTCATCGAACCGCTCTTTGTGACGCGGGACAAGAATCAGCCGCAGGCTGGGAAACTCGCGTCGCAGTTCCAGCCATGTTTCCAGTGCGATTTGTTCTTCGGGATCCTGCGTGCTTCCGGCAATGAATACCGGCTCGTCGTCCGTCAGCCCAAAGTTTTCTCGCAGACGCAACGTCTGCCCATTCCGCCGCTCCGTCGTTACTCGATCAAATTTGGCCGAGCCAGTGACATGGACTCGTTCCGCCGGAGCACCCAGTGCCAGAAACCGTTGAGCGTAGGTTTCGTTCTGAATCGCCAGCAGCTCGAATGACTGCAGCAGGGGACGCAATAACCACCGTGCTCGCGAATAGCCTCGAAAGCTTTTCTCGCTCAGCCGACCATTGATGAGCGACACGGGAATGCCGTTCTGCTGAGCGGCTCTCAGGAAGTTAGGCCACAGCTCCAGCTCGACCAGCACGATTTGAGTTGGCTGAATGCGTGCCAGAGCGCGACGGACTGCCCAGGAAAAATCCAGTGGGAAATAGCAGACAATGATGTTCGGAAACTTTGCACGCGCGACCGCATGACCTGTCGACGTGGTCGTCGTCAGAATGATCTCGGCGTCGGGTGAGCGACTTTGCAGTTCCGGCAGAATCGACTGCAGCAGCAGTACTTCCCCGACGCTGACCGCATGAAACCAGTACCGCTGATGTCCGGTCGGCGCCGCGCCGCAATCGGGCAGGTTTCCGCAGAGCTTCTGGCCCCAGCCATCGCGATACTTGCCCTGCGTCAGGCTGCGGTAGAGCAGCACCGGCGACACAGCGGCGAGCAGCAGGAACCAGACAACATTAAGAATCAACGACAAAACAATCTGCTCCACAGACAGTCGCAGCGGCACTACGGTCGGATGACGACTTCGCTGCCTTTGACCAGGAAGTCGTAGACCTCAACAACGTCTTCATTTCGCATTCGCACACAACCGGCGGACTCTGCTTTGCCGATTGAGTCCGGGTCGATCGTCCCGTGAATGCCGTAACTGTCGCCGAGGTCGATCCAGTGAGTCCCCAACGGATTCGTCGGTTGTCCGCCCTCAATGACTCGACCGTTCGGATCGGTGTATTGAGGAGACGTAATCCGATCCAGAACTGCAAACTTACCAACTGGCGTCGAGTCCTCACGACCGATGCCGATCGGATATCGCTTCACAAAGAAGCCGTGGCAGTGGATCGTCAGTTCAAAATCGCTGAGATCGACAAACGCCGAGAACGGTCCTTTGATCACCTTCAGTTTCTGACCGACTCGGATTCTGCGCGGATCGACTCCGTTCAAAGCCGCCAGATATTCCCAGTTGATCCCATACTTCGGAGCGACTCTCTGCAGGAAGTCTCCCTGCTGGATTTCGTAAGGCTCAAGGAAATGTGACTCCGGCGAGAAGTAGATCGTCTGCGCGTTCTTCTCAATCCGTTTCAGAATGACAGACTTCAGCTCGGGATGATTCCAGTACAGCGTCGACAGTTCACGATGAGCCGCAACGTAGTTTCTGTTCGCCAGCCATTCATCAATCTGCTGAAGTTTCGACTCCGGACTCGCTTCATCTGCTGACGGCGATCCCGACTTCTGCGGGACGGTGCGAGCAGCGGTCCGCACCGGCGGGTCATCAGCCTGTCTGCCCTGGGTGTTTGTTTCCGATTCGAAATCAGGAGGCTCATTCGCTGTTTCGGATTCAGCGGGTGCGAACAGGTCGGAACCTGCCGTGCGTTCGACGAAGGCGACTTCGGTCGGAAACCCGCGAGCTTCTCGAAACGACGGCGCCTTGTCTGTATCGAACAGTCGTGGCGGAGTACTACTGGAACCTCCACTCGAAGCCGTCTGGGCAATTTGACCGATTCCCGGCGAGTCACTTTCGTACCCGGCCGAAAGTGCACCGTTGGCAATTGTTCCTGCCGAACGCGGTCGGCGGTCGTTGGAGACGTCGGCGACGGGAAACTGGTTGGGAATGCTCGTTGACGCGTGCGGGTCGTCCGTTCGCACTGTCAGACGATCAGAATTCGCGGGTGTTACTTGTTGAGACAACCAGCGGTTTCGGTCCACGAATTCGCCAGCGCCAGCCTGAGTCTGGTCGACGGACTCCGATCCGAAACCTGGCTCGGTTTGCGCATACACGCCGGAATCCTGATTCGCTTTCGTGATGGCGTCACCATTGTCGGCGAAACTCGACCAGTCGAGTTCATTCAGCTCGGCAACAGTTTCCTGCGTGGCCAGATCGCCCGTTTCTGCCTCACCGATTTCCATCGGCAGCCAGTGTGCAAACCAGGTCGCTCCAAAGAGGCCCGCTGCCAGCAGGACCAGCGATGTCGAGAACAGCGCAATGCGTCGTGATGAGTTCCACATACTTCTTCCCTGAATTCCAGATCGAATCGGCTCAGCCGAGACTCGGAATGCTAGTCAAGAGCCGAAATCACCTCTACGTGAATTCTGGAACGTGGTGGAGGCCCGCCAGGCAATTGTGACAGGAATTTCAGGTCGCGGTCGTTTCCTGAATTCTACGACTGTCGCAATCCGAGTCTTCCCGGATTGGACCTTTCGATTGCACCACCGACGTGACCGGACTCGGAAGGCCCGTCGGGTTTCTGTTAGAGTTGCGCGGATCGTCCATTGTCGGGTTCCGGGACAACAGTGCTCATGAATCGTCGCGACTGGCTCAGTTTGACCGGTATACCAGGCCTCGCATTTCTCGGCGAGTTGCTGCGAAACCGCCACGCTGGAGCGGCTGAGCCAGCTCGCTCCGCCGCCAGCGCGTTGCCTGGTTTTGGCCGAGCCAGGTCAGTACTGATCGTTTTCGCGAACGGTGGCCAAAGCCAGCTGGAATCATGGGATCCCAAACCGGACGCGCCGGTCGAGGTTCGAGGCGAGTTCGGGGCGATCTCGTCCGTCGTGCCAGGGACGTTCCTGTCCGATCGCCTGCCGAGGCTCGCCAGTCTGGCTGATAAGTACAGCATCGTTCGAACGATGTCTCACGAAGACCTGGATCATGGCTCAGCGTTTTACCTGGCGATGACTGGGACCTATCACCAGCGACTTTCATCAAACCCGCCCGCCCGACCCAACGACCATCCGTTTCTGGGTTCGGTGCTTAAGCGAGTGCGACCTACTCAGAAGTTTGTCCACACCTCGGTCCTGGTGAACGGGCCAGGTCTGGTTCCCTGGGAACCCGGTCCGGGTCAATATGGCGGGCTGCTCGGCAAAGACTTCGACCCCATGATCGTTGGCGATGTCACCACGGGACGCGCACCGGTTCCAGGGTTGACACCGATCGCCAGTCTGGACGGCAAACGACGCGGCGATCGAGCGACGCTGCTCGCTCGTCTGGAATCTTCGGCGACGGAAGCCGGTGCCACGTTCACTTCTCCGATGTTCGACATGCAGGCGTTGTATCGTCAGGCGTTCGACATGCTGGACCGCCCGGAAGCTCGCGAGGCTTTCGACCTGGAGGCCGAACCTGCGGCACTGCGAGACCGCTATGGACGACATCGATCCGGTCAGGCCTGCCTGCTGGCTCGCCGACTTGTCGAAGCCGGTACGCCTCTGGTGACTGTCATGTGGAATCACTGTAACCGCGGGCAGGATCGCTACGAAGAATCCGAAGAGTTCGGCTGGGACACTCACAACGACATCTTTCAGGTCATGGGGCAGCACCTGCTTCCGAAATTCGATCAGAGTTTTTCCGCGCTGCTGGAAGATCTCGACAGTCGCGGCCTGCTCGACGAAACACTGGTCGTGTGCATGGGCGAGTTCGGCCGTGCGCCGCTGGTCGCTCTGGAACCTCGCTTCGATGGAGCAACCCCAGGCCGCAAACACTGGTCGGCGGTGTACTCGATCGTATTCGCTGGAGCCGGAGTCACGCCTGGTTCGGTCGTGGGGAAATCTGATCGCCACGCCGGGTATCCGGTGAGCAGGAAGTTCGGACCCTGGGACGTCACGGCCACCATCGCCCACGCACTGGGTATTGATCCCGCCGGCCACTTCCACGATCGCACCGACCGCCCTTACGCCATCAGTTCGGGACAACCAATCACCGAACTTTACACCGGATAGGAAGTCACCAGACGGTGAATTACTGGGGTTGTCATACCGTCGCTTCTTTTCGCTGATTTTCTGCTGTTGTGAGCGTGCCCGTTCCTTCGGTGAATGTCGTCGAGTTTCTGGCGGTGTTGCGAGTTAGCAGCCCGTCAAAAAAAGTCGGGCGATTGGTGATCAGTTCAAAGTCGAACGGCGGCGACAGTGGCAACGTGCTGAAGATTCTGGACGCGTGGGTGATTCGTGAGCAGCCAGCGGTCGTGTATTTCAATTGTGGGATTCACGACACGAAAGAGTTTATCGCGATCAGGAAGTTTCAGATTGTGCCCGAGATGTACGAAGCGAACCTGCGGAGTATCGTCCACGTATCCGCAAAGAAGCGGACGCCGTGATGGTGTTCGGCACAACCACTCCGATTCTTGACGAGCGAGCGGCGGTGATCAGAAAGGGACGAAACTACGAACTTCTGGGTACCAAAGCTGATCAGTACAACACGATCGCCAGCAAAGTCATGCGGGAAGTGAAAGTTCCGAGCAGCGATCTGAACACGTCACTAACAAAGCCGGTTGCTCCGCTGACAACTGATAACCGGATCGGCAGCGACGGCGTCCACCACACACCAGCCGCTCGCGACATGCTTTGCAAACAGGTCACTACTTTCGTCCGTCAGCACCTTGCCCGCCGATCAAAATAATCTGCGTCATTCTGCTGCTGAGGATATGTGCCGCAGGGACCGACCTGCCAGCGCCCCAGTCGCACTTCCGTTGACGAGTGCCGGCATGCCGTTCACGAACACGTATCGCAGCCCCTGCGAGTACTGGTGCGGTTCGGAAAACGTCGCGGCGTCGCGAAACGTCGTCGGGTCGAACACGGCGATATCGGCCGCCAGTTTGTTGCGGAGATATCCTCGATCTTTCAAACCCAGGATGTCAGCGGGCAGTCCCGTCGCGCTGCGGATCGCCTGCTCGACGGTCAGGACTTTCTCCTGCAGCGAGTAGTAGCCGATTTTGCGGGCGAAGGTTCCGTAATTGCGCGGGTGCGGTTTGTCCGCGCCGGGAAGATAGGCTCGTCCGTCGGAAGCCGTCGCCACCCAGTCGATTGCCATGATGTGCCGCACGTCGTCTTCGTTCATGCTGAAGTTGACGATTTGAGCGCCACCGCCGCGAAAGACTTCCAGAGCGATCTCCAGCGTATCGCGTTTTTCTTTCTTCGCGATCTGCAGCAGACTGAGTCCCACCCAGTCCTTCCGAGGCGAGTATCTCGCGATACGAACAGCGTCACCGTCGGATCGGTTCTTGATAGACTCAGTCAGGATGTCGCGCAGTCGCGGTCCGGATTCATCACTGTCCAGCCGTTTGACCAGCTCATCCTGTCCACCTTCGCGTGCCCAGCTGGGCAGCAGTGTAGCAGCCAGCGACGTGCTGGACGCGATGTACGGATACTGATCTGCGGTGACGGGTTGTCCGGCTCGTCTGGCTTCGGCGATGTTCGCTGCGGCCTGGCGTACGAGTCCCCAGGCATCGCGACCGCTCGACTTGAAGTGCGAGATGTGCACGGGCAGGCTGGCCTCACGCCCGATCTGCAGAGCTTCTTCGACGGACGTCAGCAGCCCCGTGCCTTCGCCACGAATATGGCTGGCGTAGATGCCTCCGTGTCGCGAAACGACCTTCGCAATCGCGATGAGTTCTTCCGTCGACGCGTACGAACTGGGCACATAAATCAGCCCGGTCGACATTCCCCACGCCCCATCGCGCATGGCATTGTCAGCAAGTTCTTCCAGCTTCGCCTGTTCTTCGGTCGTCGGTTTCCGCAACGTGTTGCCGATCACGTCACCTCGCAGTGAACCCTGCGCCAGCAGGTGCGCGACATTCACTCCCGCGCCGTGCTCATCGAT
>JAQBWV010000148.1 GCA_027624335.1 Planctomycetota bacterium | reverse complement strand
GCATCGTTCCGATTTATGACATCGGCTACCAGGAAAACGGAACGCCGTTCTACGCCATGAAACTGGTCCGCGGCGAGACGATGGAGAAGGAGATCGCCGCCTTCCATCAGATCCCCAGGAACAGTCCCGAATGGACGCTCACCTTCCGCAAACTGTTGTCGAGTTTTATCGACATCTGCAACGCGCTGGCGTTCGCTCACGATCGCGGAGTTCTGCATCGAGACCTCAAACCACTGAACGTCATGATCGGCGCCTTCGGTGAGACACTGGTACTCGACTGGGGTCTGGCCAAAGTCATCGACGTGGAATCCGTCGGCAATGAAGCTCCAATTACAACCGGCACGACGGACTTCGACAGCGACGGCGAAACCATCGTCGAGTCACAGGTCGACGGGACTCAGGCGGGAGCAACCGGTGCGGGAATGACAGGCGCGGGGGCTTCCGTCGGTTCAGCATCGATGACCGGGCAGTCGCAGGTCAGTGGAACTTTCGGCTCGACACGAAAAATGGTCGTCACTGACGTCCGCACAGCGGGCAGCCAGACCATGATGGGTTCCGTCATGGGAACTCCTGCTTACATGCCACCGGAACAGGCTTCTGGAAAACTCGATGAACTGGACGCCCGCAGCGACATCTACTCACTCGGCGGAATCCTTTACAAACTGTTGACCAACCAGCAGCCGATTGCCCGAGGCAAGATTCGCGACGTCCTGAAGAACGTCATGGTGGGAAACATCATCCCACCGCGACAGCACGATCCTTCGATTGCAAAACCGCTCGAAGCCATCTGTATGACCGCGATGGCGAAGGACCGCGAAGACCGTTACGGATCTGCATTGAACATTGCGACCGACATTGAAGCGTGGCTCGCTGATGAGCCGGTGTCGGTTTACGAAGATCCGTGGCAGAAAAAAGTGAAACGCTGGGCGAAAAGACATCGAGCGACCGTGCAGAGCGGCGGCCTGGCCGTCGTCTTGCTGGTTGTTGTCTGGAGTGGGGCTGCGTGGTCGCACTCGCGTGAGATGTCGAACATCCGTGGCGTCGCGCAAACCAGTGTGCAGCTTTCTGCGAAGGCTGCCGAACTGGGCGACTACAAACAGGCTCGCGAGTTGTTGAATGAAGCGCTCGGTCGAACGGGCGATGAACTCGACCTCGCTGATCTGCGAAACTTCATCGTCAGCAGGCTGCAGCTTGTCGAAACGAATCGACTCGAACTCCTGCGTCGCGACGTGGAGTCGAAACTGGAAATTGCGAAAGCCAGTTTCCGAGACGGGAAGTACGAATCCGCAAGAACAGCTCTGGCGACGTTAACCGCACTGCTGGCTGACGAAACCGAGTTGCCGGAAGTCTCCTCGGAAGTCAGACGCCAGACGATCGCCGTCGCTGCGGCGTTAAAGGAGCAGGAAGCCGTCGCCGATACCCGAAAACGGTTTAATGAGTTTCTAGTCGAGCTCGATCAGGCTCGCGTGCGATCCAGTTTTCCCGACGAAGAAGATGTCAGTGAAGATGCTCAACTGGCGGTTGAACACGCTCGCACCGCTCTTGCGCTGTTTGATCTCGATCGATCGAATCCTTTCGCAGAGCCACCTCAGAATTTCTCGGAACGGCTTCCCTGGACCAGGGAATGGCATCGCGAAACCGGTCGCTGGCCGCTGGCCGTTCTACGTGACGGTACTTTCGAATTGATGCTGACAGCAGCGGAGATGGAATGGTGGCTCGCCCGGCATGAATCGGACGAAGACAAGGTTGCAGCCGCTCTGAGGTCGCTGTCGTGGACGACGAAGGCGAAGACGATCGGACTGACATCTCAAGCCTTACTTGCTCGCGAAGCCAATTATCTGCAGGAGGCGGGACGCGAGGAAGAGGCACAGCGAGTGTTCGCTCAGGCGAAGAAGATCCGCCCGCAAACGGCACTGGACTACTATCTGATCGCGGAGAATCTGCGAGTTCGTGGTCTGTTCAACGAAGCACTGGAGTTCTACCTGAAGGCTCAGCAACTGTCGCCGGACCATTACTGGGTGCAGCATTTCCTGGGACTCTGCTATCGCAATCTCGGTCAGCACGCGGCGGCGGCCAGCAGTTTCTCGGCGTGCATTGCTCGGAGACCGGACTATCCCTGGGCGTACGTGTTGCGAGGAATCTGCTCAGCGGAACTCGGCCAGTTCGACAACTGCTATGCGGATTTCGATAAGGCCGAGCAACTGGAGCCTACTCTGTTCAGTGTCTATGTCAGCCGCGGAGTCGTCCTTCTCACACAGGGAAGGTTCGATGAGTCGCTGGAGAATCTGGAACGCGCTCGCGAGTTGAAACCCGATTCCGGAAAACCGCTGATCAACATTGGCTACGCGTATTTCGCTCTGGCAGAGGAGCTACAGAAACCGGAAGCCGATCGCAGGCAGCCAGGTAATCGACCGCTGGAACCACTGACAGACCTCGAACTCGAACAGCAGGTCCAGCAACTGTATGACAAGGCGCTGACCACGCTCGACCTGGCCGAGAAAAACAGTACGGTCGACCATCCCGGCCTGCATCAGTTGCGAGGGCAGATCTTTGAACGGCGAGGACAGACGGCGGCGGCTCTCATCAGCTACCGGCGTCATCTTCAGCTGGATGACAATTCGGATCGCCAGGCTTTCACGCTGAAACGCATCGGCCGAATTCATACATTGCTTCGTGAGTACGACAAGGCCATCGACGTGCTGGAGCAGGCTCGCAGGTTGCGGCCGACGGACTCCGACACCGTCCTGCAACTGGCTGAAGCTCAACTGCAAATCCACGAGGATCAGAAGGCCGTTGACCGGTACACCGAATTTCTGGCAATGGTCAACGGCGAGATCGAGAAAACAGTGCCAGCACCACACCTCATTTACAACGGCATCGCGACCGCTTTGCACGGTATGCGGAAGCAGTTCGACGCTGTGGACTATTACACGCTGTCGCTGATGTTCGAGAAGCGGCAGCCGGTACCGCTCACTAAGCGAGCCTGGGCATTTCTCGAATACGGTGTTGATCTGGCCATCCGTGATTTTGAGGCAGCGAAATCGTTGTCGCCGAATAATCCCGACACGTTGATCGGACTCGCGTCTGCTTATGCGCGAAAAGGAAAATGGCAGGAGGCGATTCGCGAACTGGAAGCTGCTCGACCTTTGGCCCGGCAACAGGCGGCCCAGGTCGGCCCGCAAGCGTTTGCCTTGTTCCATAATACAGCCACTGTCTATGCCGGCTGCGTCGACGCGGTCGTGGTTGATCCACGACTGGCTGACGAAGCGAAAGCCAACTTGACTGCGCAGCTTTCGGCAACCGCAGTCGGTCAGTTGCGGGAAGCATTGGGCATCGCAAAATCCGATTCAACCATGCTGCGAGCCATGCTGACAGCCATGCAGAACGACGACGCGCTGAAGTCGATTCGCAGGTCGGTAGCGTATCGAGAGTTTGTGGATGAGCTGGCGAAGGCGGCGGACAAAACGGAGTGAACGGAACTCGCTGTCGCGCCGGGTTCAATCCAGATCGATCGTCACCGGAGCATGGTCGGAAACGGTCATGCCGCCTGCCCGGCAGATATCCGCTGACTGGAATCGTTTGGCGGCGGGAGTATTTCCGATGAGGTAGTCGATGCGCCAGCCTCGGTCGAGTTCCCTCGCTCGGCCGCGATTCGACCACCACGAGTACGGACCCTGCATCTCTCCGTAATGGTTACGGACGAAATCGCGCCAGCCGGTTTCGATCAGCCCACCCATCCAGTCTCGTTCGTGTGGCAGAAAACCGGACATGTTCTCGTTGGACTTCGCATAGAATATGTCTCGCTCTGTGTGAGCGATGTTGAAGTCTCCGCCCATAATCACCGGACGCCGTTTGCTGAGCAGCTGGCTGGCCCACGGAGCGAACTCCTCCATCCAGTCTTCTTTCACCTGTTGCCTCACGACGCTGGATGAACCCGAGGGCAGATAAACGCTCACCACTTCCACGCCATCCGTCAACGCCCGAACGATGCGACCTTCGGGATCATCACCGTCGAGTCCCGTTCCCAGAATCTCGATCGGCGTTCGCGACCAGATCGCCGTCCCTGAGTAACCTCGCTTCTCAGCAGGATGCCAATGAACATGCCAGCCATCCGGAGCGGCCCATTCTTCCGGAAGCTGTTCCGGCAGAGCACGGACTTCCTGCAGCAGCAGTACGTCAGGCGCGAGCTGGTCAAGAATTTCCGCAAACCCTTTGCGAAGAGCTGCTCGCAGCCCGTTGACATTCCAGGTTGTAATTCGCACTTAGAGAGTCCTGTGCAGCAGTTCAAGAAGCAGGCAACCCGCAAATCCTGGCACAGCACGCTGCCTTCGAACAGAGACCCACACACGCCAATGTCGTCTTCGGCTCACGCCCAAAGACCCCAACATCTACCCACACCAGCCAGCACGCGCTCGCATCCGGTTCCTGCACGTGTTGAAGGCATGAGTCGAACACAGACGCTCAGAAGAAATTATCTTCCGAAGCCAGCGAAATCTGCCGATGGGGCCGGTTCCCATCGGTCGGTCGACGCCGTGGCCGGTGGGAACCGGCTACGCGTGAAAGCTCGATTCATGAGTGCATCTGGACAGCCATCAAACCCCGAACGGCTGGTGCGTAAAGGCCGCGACATGGTTAGCATGGATTCGGTTCCTCACCGTTTGTGGCGTCGTATGTTTCAGAATCAGCAGAAGGATTTCGACCGATGATCGACTTCGGTTCTTTTAAGGCTCGCGACTGCGGAGGTTCGACTCGCCGCTCATTCCTGCGGACAGCCTCCGCTGTTCCATTGGCTCTGAGAGCGGGTCTGCCCACTCCCGAAGCCATTGCCGACGCCAAACATCGTGCCAGAGCAAAGTCCGTAATCCTGCTCTGGTTGTGGGGAGGACCCAGTCATATCGACCTGGTGGATCCAAAACCGGATGCGTCGATGGATTACCGTGGACCATTCGGGACGATCGACACCCGCACGACCGGTTTGAAGTTCACCGAACTGCTGCCGCGCATGGCCGAGCGATCAGACCGGTACAGCGTCGTTCGATCGATGGTCAACACAAACAATGGGCATCCCGGAGCAGGCACCGTCGGCCTGACCGGCTTTGAAGAGTCGCCCGGCCCGGTGCAGCCGAACTTCGGAGCGATTGTTTCGAAACATCGCGGGCAGAATGGATCACTGCCGCCGTTCTTCTACATTGGGCGAGGCATTCCTCGCGACCTGCCGACGCGTATCGAAGGTTACGGCGGAGGCACGCTCGGCAAGGCGTTCGACCCGTTTCTGGTCAGTGCCTCGGACCGAGGCGAAGTCAGCATTCCGACGCTGAAGATGATGCCGAACATGTCGCCCGGTCGAATTTCCGATCGACGTCAGCTTCTGAATCAGCTGGACGAAGATCGCTATCGACTTGACGCGGCCAATGTCGCCGAGTGGAACCACAAATACCAGTCGGCGTACGGACTGCTCACCAGCGCCGAAGCTCGTGCCGCCTTCGATCTGACTCAGGAATCGGCAAAGACCCGCTCGAGCTACGGGCGTTCGACTTTCGGACAGGGATGTTTGCTCGCTCGACGCCTGGCCGAAGCCGGTGTGCCTTACATTCAGGTCAACTGGAGCGAGTACGTTGAGACGTTCACACCCGGCGGCGACTGGGGCTGGGACACGCATATCTACAACTTTGAACTGCTGCAGGATCGCCACGGTCCGATCTTCGACCGGGCGTTTTCGGCACTCCTCGACGACATGACGGATCGCGGTTTGCTCGACGACACGCTGCTCATCGCGATGGGCGAATTCGGCCGCACGCCCCGCATCAGCAACCGCGCCGCACGCGAACACTGGAACCAGTGTTACTTCTCCATCTGGGCCGGTGCCGGAGTCCAACCAGGCAGAGTCGTCGGACAGAGTGACGCCAGGGGCGAGGTTCCTGTTTCGCGACCGATCACTCCGCTGATGGCGGGAACAACGATCGCAGAACTCACTGGCGTCGGTGCTCAGCAACGTGCGGAGATGAAAGTGCTCGATGGCGGGAGTGTGATTGATGAGCTCTTTTGAACATCGAACATCCCGCATCGAACATTCAACTTCGCACGAAAGAACTTCAATGCTCAATGTCGAACGTTCGCTGTTCAATGTTTCTGTCGTGTTTGTCGCCAGACCTGCCGCATTGCATGCGGCCTACGACTGGAGACGTTCAATGTGCGATGTTACTGTCGCGATTGTCTCGTTGTGCATTTCGCTGTCGGTAATCGCCGATGCGTACGCGGCGGATCCTGAGCGACTCACGACGGACGGAACTTTCAAGCGGGATCCGGTCTTCACCGACAGTGGTGCGACGTTGGTTTACGGCTACGACGAAAGGCCAGACCTCGTCCGCATGTTGAAGATGAACGTCGCAGACCGATCCGTTACTCCCGTTTTCGAGGACGCTGGCAATCGGCATAACCTCGAACCCGCCTGGTCGCTGGACGGGCACTGGGTGGCGTACACGCAATGCACCGGCAATCTCACAGCCCGGCTCGTGATTCATAACCGGACACAGAACCGCGACGCATTCGTCAGTCATTCTGGTCGAGGCGGAACTCGCAGCCCGACATTTTCTCCCGACAGCAAGACTGTTGTTTACGCCTTCGCCGAAACCGGACCGCAACAGTTATGGTCGGTCGACGTCGCTGCACAGAATAAGAAGCAATTGACGGAGTGTTCGGGAATCACGAACTGGCCGACGTTTACTCCCGACGGAAAAACCATCGTGTTCGCCAACAGCCGCGAGAACAACTACGAGATTTACTCAATGTCAGCCGACGGTTCGAACGAGCGGCGGCTCACCGACAACGCGATCATGGATATCCGTCCGCGAGTTTCTCCCGACGGAAACAGAATCGCCTTCGTCAGCACTCGCGATGGCAACTACGAAGTTTACGTCATGAATCTGGACGGCTCACGAGTCCAACGAATTACCAATTCAGAGGAGCGAGACGATTACCCCACCTGGCACCCGAATGGGACGCAGCTTGTCGCCGTTTCCGAACGCGACGGAGACTTCGACCTCTACCTTTACGACGTGGGTCCAACTCAGCTCGCCTCAGGGATGTAAATCGGATCCATCCGGAACGCGTCCCGGATGAATGACGCAAAGGGTTCACAATGACTTTCCGGCAATAGTGAATCACCGAAATCCGTCATTCCCGCGAAGGCGGGAATCCGGTCGTTTATACAAAAGTAGCCATCTCGTTCCGCAAGATGAGCCGGCGTCATCAACAATCACGCAACTTCCGGGAATTGTTCCTCGCGGAGAAATAACTCCCACGACAAAACGTTTTGGACTCAGCAGCGTGGTCCCGCAATCCGCTCATCTCGACGGAGCGAGATGGCTACTATGTAACGGATTCGCTGCAGTATGGTCCGCTTGCAGACTTATGTATAAACAACAGGGCGGGAATCCAGTAGCTGGTGCTGGGTTCCCGCCTTCGCGGTAATGACGTGTTGGAAGCGGGAAGTAATGTTTCAAGAGATGGTCCGACCAATGCCGCACTTTCCCATAAAGCAATGTGCTCGACTCTTCCTGCTCTCCCTGCTTGTGGGTGGCGCAGCGTTGTCCGGCGCGGCGTTGCCTGGGTCGGCGCGAGCTGATGACGAGTCGATCGCCGGTCAGGTGGTACGACTCGAAGTGTTTCCGCAACAGTTCGAATTCTCCGGCCCGCGTCAGTCTCTGCAGCTGATCGTGACCGGACACCTTGCGAATGCGGAAGTCGCGGATGTGACTTCGGTCGTCGCCTACAGTGCTGTTCCACCAGACGTCGTCCACATCTCAGCATCTGGTCGTGTGACTCCGACCGCCAACGGAACGGCTCAGCTCCAGGTTCAATCGGGCAACAGCTCACAGTCCGTCACGATTCGAGTGACCGGTCAGGAAACAGCGAAACGTGTTTCTTTCGAACACGAAACCCTGCCGGCTCTGGCGAAAGCCGGCTGCAGCGGGGGAGCCTGTCATGGCTCGCCCAACGGCAAGGCGGAATTCCGTTTGTCGCTGTTTGGATTCGAGCCAGCGTTCGATCGAAAGTCGCTCGTCCGGGCATCTCAAAGCCGCCGCGTCAACACCATCAACCCGGCACAAAGCCTGCTACTTCAAAAGCCGACGATGCAAATTCCTCACGCTGGCGGACGACGCCTGAAAACCGGCGACAAGCTGTACTCCATTCTGCATGACTGGATCGGAGCCGGATGCCCGGTCGACCCACCGACCGCCGCGTGCGTCGGCATCGACGTTTACCCGTCCGTCAGCCGAGTCCTGCGGGCTCCGGTTGACCGGCAACAGTTCAGTGTGCAGGCTCGCTTTGATGACGGATCCATCCGCGACGTGACACACCTTTCGCAGTTTTCACTTTCCGATCCAAACATTGCCGAAGCATCGACCAGCGGACTGGTCACCGGCCTGAACCGAGGCGAAGCCGCCGTCATCGTCCGCTATCTCGAGTTCATTCAGACTCCGTTGCTGACGTTCGTTCGCGATGTCGATGACTTTGTGTGGAATGATCCTCCGACGCTCAACTACGTGGACGAGAAAGTCGATCAGAAACTGAGACAGCTGCAGTACCTGCCAGCGGACATCTGCTCTGACGAGGTATTCGTGCGGCGGGTTTATCTCGACGTACTGGGCACGCTTCCCACGCTCGAAGATGCCGATCGGTTTCTGGCTGAGCAATCGCCAGACAAACGAAGCCGCCTGATTGACGAGTTGCTCGAACGCCCGGAGTTCGCGCTGTTCTGGGCTCAGAAGTGGGGCGACCTGCTGCGGGTTTCCCGGAAGCAGATCGGCCTGGACAGCGTCTTCCGGTACAGCCAGTGGTTGCAGGCGGCCGTTGCCAGCAACATGCCTTACGATCAGTTCGCCAGGGAGATCCTGACCGCGTCCGGCAGCACGATCACATCGCCAGCCGGAAACTACTATCGCACCGCCGGAGACACTCTGGATGCCATGGAGTCGACCGCGCAGTTGTTTCTGGGCACACGAATTCAATGTGCGAAGTGTCACAACCACCCGTTCGAACGCTGGACTCAAAGCAACTATTACGGACTGGCCTCGTTTTTTAATCGCGTCGAACGTCGCAAAACGGATCAGCCGGAAGAAGTCATCCTGTGGTCGAGAAATTCCGGCGAGGTTCATCATCCCGCTGACGGGCGCATCATGAAACCGTGGGTTCCCGTCGCCGGAGACCTCACTATACCAGTCGATCAGGACCGCCGGATCGCGCTGGCCGAATGGCTGACCACTCCAGAGAATCCATTCTTTGCCAGGGTCGAGGTGAACCGGATCTGGGCGCAGGTGATGGGCCGAGGAATCGTCGAACCGTTCGACGACTTCCGCGATTCCAACCCGCCCGCCAATACACCTCTGCTGGATTCGCTGGCTCAGGACTTTGTCGAGCATCACTTCGACCGGCAACACATTCTTAGAACGATCCTGAATAGCCGGACTTATCAGGCGGACTCTCGTCCGAGCCAGTTCAATCGCGACGACAACAAGTACTTTTCGCACTATATGCCCCGTCAATTGACCGCAGAGCAGCTGGTCGATTCGCTCGGCCAGGTTGCCGGTCGTCCGAAGCAGTTTGCACTGGTCGCTCCGGACACCAAAGCCACCTGGCTACCAGCTCCCGATCTGCAGCCACATGATCGTTCGAAGCTGGGCGAGATCGACTTTCTGAAAGTCTTCGGACAGCCCGAACGCCAGTCTGTCTGCGAGTGCGACCGGGGAGACGATTCGAGTCTCGGCCAGGCACTGGAACTGCTCAATGGAGATTTCATCAACCGACTTCTGACCGACGGGAATAACCGGCTGCATCACAACGTCAGAATCAATCGACCGTTGAACGAAGTCGTCGTCGAGTTGTACCGTCTAGCGTTAAGCCGTTACCCCAGCGAATCCGAACTGAATCACAGCCTCGCCTATGCGGCGTCGCACTCCAGCCGTGAGCAGGCCCTGGAAGACATCTGCTGGGCGATCCTCAACAAGGACGAGTTCCTGTTTCAGCACTGACTTGGTCGATCGAACTTGTGACACAGGGTTCGGGGTGAGCAACAAATGAGCGAGAGCAGTTTCTCCAATCCCGTTCCACATGATTGCCGGTACGCCTTTGCCGCCAGACCACCGTCGGTAGCGTGGGAAACGCTTCAACTGCCGACAACGCCGCCGAGGACGTTCTGGGTCTGGTTCAAACCGCAACATCTTCCCACAGCGATCATCGTCCAGATACCGCCTGCAGACAGCATGGCCCCGGTGACTGTTCGCTACATCGTGCAGATGCTGGGAGTCGATCCGGTTTGCGTGCCGATGTGTTCGTTGTTCGGGTTCTCGTTTCCGGGGCAAAACGGTGCGGCTCTGTATTTCGATCAGGCCATCACGGAAACACCAGCGGGTGCTGATCCCAACATCGTCTTCTACATCGATCCTCCACCGATGCAGTCGGCTCCAGCTTACTTTGCGGAATCGGATTACGATGAAGACTCGAACGAGTATTCCGAGGGGCAGATCGATGAAATCTTTCTCAGTATGGAACGAGACTGGAAGGGCAGCCTCCAGGCAGAACGTCAATTGCAGAGTCTGCAGAAGCAGCTGCTGGACCTGCAGACTCGACTGAGCATGATGAACCGCGACCTCAACGTCGACGAACGTCTTCACTCGGATCGGTCAGACCAGGACGACTGGCAGGAAGCGCGACGAGCCCTGCGGGACGCCGCCACGCGCCTGGCGCGTTACATCAAAGAGATGGATTCCGGAGAAACCGTCTATGCCGGGAAGAAGCTCTGGTTCGACAAGATCCGCAAGACTTACGTCGTTCCGCGACGCCCGTTCGACGGCCTTGATTCAGCGCGACAGGAATTCGAGATCTACCGATCCACGATGCAGAACCTCGTCACCAGGATGCAGGCTGCCTATCACCAGGCCCGTCAGGAAGGCGAAATCCGAGCCCAGCAGGTTCTGAACCGCATCGCCGCAAAAGTAGCCTCATCCAAAAACGGACGCTGAACGACCACAACAACTTGAGAATCTGCATACAACGGCGCTGCATCGGCACCACAGAAGCCAGCTGACCGTGAGGATCAGAGGCCAGCCAGTCGACGGTCGGCGTCGCCGAACGTGGGAAGGGCGACGCCCATCCGGTCCATCAGCGACAGATAGAGACTGCACGCTCGGCGTTCTTCTTCGGCGCGATCCAGACAGTTCAGAATTCGTCCCGTCGCCATCGAGCCTCCGCCCTGGCCGGCGAGCACGATCGGCATCCGGTCAGCCTGGTGCTTATCTCCATCGAACAGATTTGAGCAGAGCATCAGAAGAGAACTCTCGAGTAGTGATTGACCACCCTCATCAATCTGCTTCAGTCGATCGATCAGATACGCGAACTGACTAACGTGGAATTGATTCGTCTGCACGTACATCGCTTCCAGTTCCGGATCGCGACCGTTGTGAGTCAAGTCGAGGTGCAGACTGCCATGAACGCCTTCCAGGAATCCGAAATTCATTTGGGACAGATCGTTGTTCAGCATGCAGGTTGCGATCCGCGTCTTGTCCATTTGAAACGCCAGCACGATGAGATCGAGTATCAACCGCATGTGCTCCGGAATCTGCTGAGGAAGGTCCTTTGGTGGTCTCGGGATATCGGGTGACTTCAGGGTCGGACGCCAACCTTCCAGCCGTTCTTCCTGTGATGCCCGGTCAATCCGTTTCTCGATGCTGCGAATTGATTCGAGATACTCATCAAGCTTGCCACGGTCGCCCTGCGAGACCTGACCACGCAGCGACTTCGCATCGGCAAGCACCTGATCAAGAATGCTGCGGTCGAGTTTGCGCTGCTGATGACCACCGGTGATTCGATCGAAGACCCGTGCCGGATAAATCTCCTTCGTGGCTGGTCGGGTGGCACTCGCCCACGAAATGCACGATCCGTAAATCATCGACAAGCCATCTTCCAGACGCAGTTCTGTGGGCTCGATGCCAAGAACCAGACTCGCCACTGAAGTGCGGTCTCCAAGCTGTCGAGCCAGCACCTGATCCATCGATTGACCGACACGGATGTCGTTCTGATCCAGACTGACCCACGCACCGGACAGAAGATTCGGCATCCGTCCCAGGTGAGCACTCGGATTTGCCACAGCCTGCGCATTGAACAGGCCGTCGATGATGACCAGGTCTTCGCGGTGTGGCGCGAGCGGTTCCAGGCCAGGGCCCAGTTCCATGTCGGCTCCGTGCCCCTTGGCCCACCAGTGAGCTGGCTCGACGCCGTTTGAAAAGTAGAGACACGCGAAGCGAAGCGGTGGCAGAAAGTCCTCGCCCGTGGCCTTCCCCTCGCCCCGCTTTCCAGACTCAGCACGAAGTGGCATCGACCCGAGCCACGGCAACGACAGACTCGCACCGCCGCCTGCGAGAAATGCTCGTCTCGAAACGCCGTCATGCCACCAGTGTTCAGGCTGAGTGCTGCTCATTGAATTACTCATCAGATGTTGGTGTGGACACAGATTGGTCACGGCGACCGCCTGCGTGGGTGCGAAACTGACGGCTCGCCACAATTCGTTCCAGCAGGCCGGTCATTCCGCCGCCGTTCTGCATGTGCTGCTGCATTTCTTCAATCAGCGATTGGTCGCCAACTTCATCCTGTCTCCCGAGGGCGTATCCAAGCAGCTTCTTCGCAAGCGTCTCGTGAAAGCGAGCCAGTTCGCTCGTGAGGTACTGGTGCAGCTCGTCGTCGCCATCAATCCTGTAGCCGCCGCGCAGGACTCCTGTCGTTTCAACCGGCTGCGCGTCGCGATAGTGAGTTCGCCAGCGACCAAGCACGTCGTAATTTTCGAGAGCAAATCCCAGAGCATCAAAACGCGAATGGCAGTTGTGGCACGACGCATCACGACGGTGTGCGATCAGCCTCTCACGGATGGACAAGCCATCTGCTGTTACCTCGTCGGCAGCGATCGAGCCCGCGTCCGCAGGGGGCGGCGGAATCGATATCCCAAGCACACGACGAAGAATCCAGTCTCCACGTTTAACAGGACTTGTCCTGCGCGGAGCCGACGTTGTCGCCAGCACTACCCCCAGCCTCAACAGCCCGCCTCGATGAAACTGACCGGCACTGGTCACTCGCTGAAGCTTTCCGGTGTCCGGCAATTCAAGATCCATGCCGTAGTGTCGCACCAGTTCCTGATTCACAAATGCGTAATCGGCAAATAGAACCTCATTCACTGAGCGATCGTGTCGCACGACAAAGTCGAAGAACTCGACGGCTTCGTCGTACATCGATTGTCGCAGTGAGTTCGAGAAGTCCGGAAACTGTTCCGCATCAACGCCACCATATTGATGAAAACGGTAGAAGCCGAACCACTGCCCGAAGAACTCGGCAGCAAAGCGTCTTGAGTTTTTCTCCCGCATCATGCGGGTCACCTGCTCGGCCAACTGAGCCGGCGTCGCTAACTCGCCCGCACCGGCTGCTCGGCGCAGTTCCTCGTCAGGCACCGACGACCACACCAGAAAGCTCAACCGGCTTGCAAGTTCCCACTGAGACAGCCGAGTAGGCACATCGGACGTTGATGGTTCATTCCGGATGCCCCCCGCAACCTCGGAACGCTCCGACCGATAAAGAAACTCCGGTGACACGAGAACACGAGTGATGACCGCACAAACGGCTGATCGATGATCAAGCTGCGACGTCAGTCGCAACGATTCATAAAACGAGCGCAGGCTTTCTGCTTCAGTGCTTGAGAGCGGGCGTCGCCACGCTCTGGCCGCAAATTGAACCACGTCCTGAATATGTCTCTTTTCGGCGGCGTGAAACATGCCCAGCGTCTGGTCGAAGTCAGCTTTCAGAGACGTCAGATAACCACGCACCTCGACTGGAGCCGCTGAGATCCACGCGTCACTCACAGTCGCCATGCGAACATTCGCGACATTCAGTTCGTACTTACGAGCCAGCAGGAGCAACCAGGTATCGTGGAACGCGAATGAGCCTTTCAGGTCGACCCACGCTTGATCGAGCTGCTCGCGGGTCGCGTCATCAAGGATTCGCCTGACGAGAAACTCGTCGTCGCGAAAATACTTGATCCGTGTGTGGAAGAAGTTTCGTTCGGCATTGTTATACGTTCCGTCGATCGGCAACGGGACCGGATCGCGATCCGACGGAGCCGGCTCCTGCTGCGACATTTGCGGCAACAATCTCGCAAACTCGAGCACACCGCTTTTCCATGTCGCAAACGCGGGACTGTCTGGATTCGCGAGTAAGCCGGCAACGGACTTGCCCTGATCGGTCTCTTCCTGTTGCGCGATCATGCAGCGGACGATGCAGTCCTCACCACGTTTTACGTCCAGCTCGGCAGTAACCAGAAGCCGCGCTGAGCGCGCTCCCTCGGGAATCGGTAACTCAAACGCCAGGGGCTCGGTACCGACCGTGGCAAAGTCGGTAGGCTCCAACCTGGCTCCTCGGACAGGGCCGCCGAACTGCAGTTTCGAGATCATGTTTGCCGTCAGTGAGTTCCGCAGTGGTTCCGGATCAGCCAGGCGTTTGGCATAGTCGCGAAATTGAATCCGTGGGTTCTTCCAAAGGATTACGGCATTCGGAGATCCGTCGCCGTTCGCTGATTCCACGGAAATCACCAGGTGTGCGGCGTCTGTGTTCTCGGGCCAGTTGATGTTCATCTCGAAGAGTTGCTTCTGCTGCACGTCGAACCGATCGGCACGCAGGACCGGAGCTTCTTCCTTGGCATCGGTGTTCGCCCCGAAGCGATCCTGCCAGTTCCGCAGCAGAAGTGCGATGTTCCTGCACTCCTCGGCGACCTCGTGGATTTCCTGGGAGCCGCCGTTCGTCGGAGCCGGCAGATTTTGCCACGCCGTCGTGATCCGGGACGTTGGAAATGTGGGTGCTTCAGCGACCAGTAGCTTGTGAATGTATTCCGCGAATCTGAAGTCAAGGTCCGCTTCAGCGGCCAGTGTCTGCAATGTGACATCTGGTCGGCCCAGTCGCTGGCGATGCCGGTACCGCCACGCGCACAGAAAAGCCTGCGGGTACTTTTCGAGTCCGAAGGCCAGACCGCCTTCACCCGCAGCCGTGCGAAAACCGTGGGCGCGATAGATCTTCAGAATCCGATCAATCGCGGAGAGTTCCAATCCGGTCGGTCCGGCATCCTGAAAGAACAGCAGAGGACCCGTTCCAACAACGGCGTGGTCGGCGACCTGCCGAGCGGCATCAAGGTATCGCTCAAGGACAGAGTCCTGCGTGAACTGCACGATCCCGGTGTTTGTGAACCCGGCTCCGCCGACCGCATCACTGACAAAACCACGCTCGACATCAAGCTCAATGCCTGCCAGATCACGAATCGAGTAACCGTACTCGGCGCTGGTCAAACGCCGGATCACAACGCGTCCCGGATCACCATCATGCTCGTTCGCGGCGGCCGACAGATTCTCTTGTATCAAAGAGACGAGTTGCCGCCTTTGATCCGGTGTCGGCTGCGAGCTGGCGGTCTCAGGCGGCATGAGGTTCTGCTTGAGTTGATCGACAACTCTCCGCCAGGTGCGAAAGTCCAACGCAAAGTCGTTCCGTGTGGACAAGGCATCCAGATTGATGCCGGCCTCAGAATTTTCGGCCTGATGGCACTCAGCGCACAGATCTCGAATCAGAGTGCGCGTCGGGTCGCTCAATTCATCACCGCGCGCTGACGTGGCAACACACAGGATGAGCAACCCGAGACTACTCGCCAGTATCTGTCGACAGGCATTCGGCATGGACCACACAGTTCGCTTTCCCAGGTCAATACAACCAGATGCAGCCTTGCTGACGACAACGCTGCATTTCAGAACACAGTTGTCTGTCCGATCAATCGCGTTCTTAAACCGACGATACAATTCGACAATCCGTCATCACAATTGATTTTGAACAATACTGTCTCTCTTCAACCCACGCATCTGCGACCTGGAATCAATACTTAAACAACACAGCTCATCGACCTTGCCGGATGGGAGCAGAACCAGGTAAGCGACCACTCGCCGCTGCCGGAATTTGTCGGCTGCCGGGCCACTCCCTTTTGTGCCCACCGGGCGATT
>JAQBWV010000003.1 GCA_027624335.1 Planctomycetota bacterium | reverse complement strand
TGGTCAGAAGTTTTCCGGACCGGCCGGACTGAAGGAAGTGCTGCTCGCCCGCAAGGACGACTTCACGCGATGCCTCGCCGAAAAGATGCTCATCTACGCCCTCGGGCGTGGTCTGGAGTACTATGATCAACCGACGCTCGCCCGCATTGCGAAACGTGTGGCCGAGAACGATTACAGGTTTGCGTCGCTGGTGGTCGAAATTGTGAAGAGCGAACCGTTCGTCAATCGGCGAGGGTTCGGCGTATCAAAGTAAGGCCAGTTCACGTCCCGCGAAAACGCTACGACACGAATTATCAGGGGATCAGACATGCGAAACCTGCAACTCAACCGTCGCTCGCTGCTGCGTGGTACCGGCATGACTCTGGCGTTGCCGTGGCTGGAAGCGATGGGTCCGCAGCTCGGCTGGGCGGATGACACGAAGAAGAGCGAGGCCGCTCCCAACCGCATGGCGCTGCTCTATGTGCCCAACGGTAAGAACATGGTCGACTGGACTCCGGATGAGACCGGCTCGGATTACCAGCTCAAGCCGATCATGAAGCCGCTCGAAGCGCTCAAGGAAAAGTTCACGGTCATCACGGGCCTGGCGGCCGACGGAGCACGCGCTCACGGTGACGGCGGCGGCGACCACGCACGCGCGCTGGCTGCGTTCCTGACTGGTGCGCATCCGAAGAAGACAGACGGCACGGATATTCGCAACGGCATCTCGGTGGATCAGGTCGCGGCGAGTCGGATCGGCGATCGGACTCGGCTGCCCTCTCTGGAAATTGGTTGCGAACACGGAGCCATGGCCGGCAATTGTGACTCGGGTTATTCGTGCGTTTACTCGGCAACGATGGCGTGGCGGTCCGCGACTCAACCGCTACCCAAAGAAGTGAATCCGAAACTGGTCTTTGAACGACTGTTTGCGACGAGCCCCAATGTCGATCGGAAGAAACGCGACGCAGAGCGAAAAAGTATTCTCGACTTCGTCCGTGAAGATTCAAAAGATCTTGCCGGGAAGCTGGGCGCGTCGGATGTGCGGAAACTCGACGAGTATTTCTCCGCAGTCCGCGACGTCGAGTTGCGGATCGATCGCGCGGCGAAGCTGCCACCGATCGATCCTCCCGACTACCCGGTGCCCGCCGGCATTCCTGGCACCTACCAAGAACATATCCGGCTGATGTACGACCTGTTGGTGCTCGCGTTTCAGACCGACGTGACGCGAGTCTCCACCTGCGTGCTGGCGAACGAAGGAAGCAACAAACCGTACCCGTTCATCAATGTGGCCGAGGGGCATCACGACCTCTCGCACCACGGGAACAAGGACGAGAAGAAAGCAAAGATCCGGCAGATCAATCTCTTCCACACCGAACAGTTGGCTTATTTCCTGAAGAAACTGGATGCCGTGCAGGAAGGCGACGGCACGTTGCTGGATCACTCGATGATTGCCTACGGCAGCGGCAATTCCGATGGCAACAGCCACAACCACGACAACCTGCCGATCCTCGTTGCCGGCTCCGGCTGCGGCACGATCAAGCCGGGCCGACACATCCGCTTCGACCAGGAAACACCGATCAGTAATTTGTGGGTTTCCATGCTGAACCGCATGGATGTCGACGTTGCAAAACTGGGCGACAGCACCGGCGAACTTCCTGGTCTGCTGCCTGACGCGTAACCTTGTTGATCCTGGACAGCCCCCCCCCCCTGCCCTCACCCGATCTTCCGAAGCTTTCCGCCGTGCATCAATTCTCAATTCGCCTATGCCTGTTCGTTGCGCTGTTTGGCCTGCTCATTGCGCCGAGTGGAAGTTTCGCGCGCGATGAAGCGAAAGCCGTGTCGCCGGCAGATCGAACGTTCTTCGAGAATAAGATTCGTCCCGTGCTGGTAAAGCATTGTTACGAGTGTCATTCGGCGGATTCCGAAGAGGTCGGCGGCAAGCTGCTGCTGGACACGCGCGACGGACTTCGAACAGGCGGCGAATCGGGGTCGGCAGTTGTCGCGGGCAAACCCGCTGCCAGTCGCATCATTCAGGCACTTCGCTTTGACGGCATCGAGATGCCGCCGGAGAAACCATTGCCCGAAGCCGTCGTCAACGACTTTGTAGAATGGGTGCAGAGAGGCGCGCCTGATCCACGATCGCCCGTTGCGACGAAGACATCAGCACCGCCGACCGCAAAGAACGCGACAGGTGACACCCCAACACCGCCGCTCTGGTCGCTGCAGTCACGGACCAACCCGCCTGCTCCGGAAGTCAGGATTCCGGACTGGCCGCGTGATCCGCTGGACCGTTTCGTACTGGCTCGTATCGAGGAAGCGGGACTCGTGCCGACGCATGACGCCGATGCTCGCACGCTCATCCGGCGATTGCATTTCGATCTGCTCGGGATGCCGCCTTCCATGGAAGCCGTCGAGGAATTCGTTGCCGCGCATCAGCGGGATGGTGCGAAGGCCGTGGAGACTCTGGTTGATACGCTGCTCGCGCGACCGCAGTTTGGCGAGCGGTGGGGACGGCACTGGCTGGACGTCGCCCGCTATGGAGAATCGAACGGCAACGACGGACTGGGTCGAAATCCCACGTTTCCGCATGCCTGGCGGTACCGGGACTATGTCATCGACGCGTTCAACAACGACGTGCCGTACGACCGATTCCTGTCCGAGCAGATTGCGGGCGATCTGTTACCCAGCGAGTCGCCCGCAGAACGGGACCGTCATTTGATCGCGACTGGCTTCCTGGCAATGGCTTCCAAGCCCGCGAAGGCCATGAATACCAGTTTCGAAATGGACGTCGTTGCCGATCAGATTGACGTGATTGGCACGGGGATCATGGGTATCAGCGTCGCGTGCGCACGCTGTCACGACCACAAATTCGATCCGATCCCGACTCGTGACTACTACGCGCTGGCCGGCATCTTTACCAGCACCCAGACGATGTGGGGCATCTCGGCCAACGAAAAGCTGACCGCTCCAACAACTGACCTGCATGTCCTGGAAGCCGCTCCGAAAGTGCTGCCGCCGGATGGGTTCGTCGAAACCGTCCTGGTCCTCGAATCGAACACCGGCATCCCCAAAGCAATCCCGAAACCGAAGTGGCCTGTTGGAACTCCGCTGGCCATCGGCGTCCGTGATCTTGCCAAACCCGCCGACTGCAAAATCAACATCAAAGGCGACGCGCAGAAACTGGGAGAGGCCGTGCCGCGTGGCTTCGTCACGGCGTGCGAAGCTGCAGAGTCCACTCGATTGAAGATTGATCCAAAGCAAAGCGGTCGACTTCAATTAGCCGAGTGGCTGACGCAGCCCGACCATCCGCTTACCGCACGAGTCATGGTCAATCGAATCTGGCTTCACTTGTTTGGCCAGGGCATCGTAGGGACGCCAGACGATTTCGGTGTCTACGGTGAACGACCGACGCATCCAGAACTGCTCGATCATCTGGCAAACCGGTTTATCAACGACGGTTGGTCAATCAAGCGTCTGATTCGAAGCATCGTGCTCAGCCGAGCCTACCTGTTAAGCAGTGACGCGGCAGACGCCGTGATAAAGGCTGACCCAGAGAATCTTCTCGTCGCCCGCCATAACCGCCGCCGCCTTGACGCGGAGTCACTTCGCGACAGCATGCTGACCGTCAGCGGTCAGCTGAATCTCGAACCCGCTGATGGATCGATCATCCGGCATCGTGACATTCTGGTGAACCTCGCCGGCAACCTGCATCAACCAAGTAATCACCGCAGCGTCTATCTCTGCTACCTGCGTAGTTCGCTGCCTCCCGAGTTGGCCGCGTTTGACGTGCCGGACTTCACAACGGTTACTGGACAGCGGGATGTCAGCACGATTCCGGGCCAGGCACTGCATCTTTTCAACAACCCGTTTGTAATCGACCAGGCAACGCACTTCGCTCATTCAATCACGAACGATGCAGCGGACAATGAGATACGCATTCGTTTGGCCTTTCGCCGAGCATTGAATCGCGATCCCATGCAAAACGAACTCGACCAGGCAACCGAACTTGTCGAGTCAACGGCAGCCGAGCTGAAGTCCGATGAAGTAGCATGGATCAGTCTGTGTCAGGCTTTGCTCATTACTAATGAATTCCGCTATGTTGATTAAGATCTGTAAGATACTGACCTGGTACGGTCAGCCGGCAACGTCGAAAGACAATCCCGCGAACAGGTTCACACCATGAATTATTCTCGCCGAGCAATGTTGCAATCCACGTCTTGTGGCTTTGGGGGCCTCGCGCTGAATGTTCTCTGCGGAGAGCAGGTCGCGTCGGCGTCACCTGACGGGCTTGAGACACGTGCGTCTACTCTGGCCGCTCGCGCGAAGCGAGTAATCTTCCTCTGCATGAGCGGAGGCCCTGCCCATATGGACACGTTTGATTACAAACCGCAGACAGGCAAGAAGAAGCACCCCGGTTCCGTGTTTCGGTTTCGTCAGCATGGCGACAGCGGATTGGGGATTTCGGAACTGCTACCCGAAACCGCGAAGCACGCAGACGAACTGTGTGTAATTAACGGGATGCACGCCGACACCGGAATTCACGCTCAGTCATTTTTGCAGCTACACACCGGCGACCGGCTGAGGAAACGTCCAAGTCTTGGATCGTGGATCAGCTACGGGCTCGGCACCGAGAACCAGAATCTGCCGGGATTCATCAGCCTCAACACTTCCAAAAGCTCGATCTACTCAAGTGCGTTTCTTCCGTCGATTTACAACGGCACACCGATCGGAGTGAACGGCGAAAACATGAGCCTCGCCACGATCAGCAATGTCGGCAGTAATCATCTTTCGCTGTCGGCGAAGCGGCGGCAGTTGGACTTCGTCCAGACGATGAATCGCGATCATCTGAAGCAGCGTCCAACCGACGAGAAACTTGAAAGCGTCATTCAGTCGATGGAACTTGGATTCCGAATGCAGTCGGTCGCTCCTGACCTGCTGGACATCTCAAAGGAAACGAAAGCGACTCTCGATAACTACCGGGTCGGTCAGCAGAAGGAATCAACTGGCACCTGCAAAGTGTCTGACTTTGGTCGGCAGTGTCTGCTGGCACGCCGTTTTGCCGAGGCTGGTGTCCGATTCATCGAGGTCAGCCATGGCAGCTGGGACCAGCACAAGAATCACCGCCGCGATCTGAAAGCCAACTGCGAAGTGACTGATGCTCCCATAGCGGCGTTACTTGGAGATCTCAAACAGCGCGGGCTGCTCGATGACACATTGGTTATCTGGGGCGGTGAGTTTGGACGACCGGGGCTCACGCCCGAAGACGGCAAAGACGAGACCGGTCACAACTCGAACGGCTTCACGTTCTGGATGGCTGGCGGCGGCGTTAAACGTGGCCATGTCCACGGCAAAACCGATCACACAGGTGCTCGGGCGGTCGAAGGCAAAGTTCACTTCCGAGACCTGCACGCCACGATCCTGCACTTGATGGGGCTGCCCCCCAACGACCTGAAATACTGGCACGCCGGTCGCGAACACCGTCTCACCGGCCCGGAAGGCGGCAAGGTCGTCCACGGACTCTTCGCGTAATTGCGGTTCGGTGAGCATTATGAGTCGCTGCGCATTGCTCATACATCAACAGTTAAATCGTCCGGGCCTCTTTCAAGCTGATACGTCAGATGAGCCTTCACGGTTGGCCATTCGGACTGGATGACCGAGTAAACGCACGTGTCGCGTAGCGAGCCATCGATGTGGAGCTGGTGATTTCGCAGGACTCCGTCGAGTTTCGCACCGAGCCGTTCGATTGCTCGGCGGCTCTGCTGGTTGAAGTAGGACGTCCGATACTCAACGGCGATGCACTCAAGTGTTTCAAACGCGTGCTGCATCAGCATGAGTTTGCACTCCGTGTTAAGAGCCGTCCGCTGTACACGTTGAGCATACCAGGTCGATCCGATTTCGACTCGCTTGTTGGCCGCGTCGATATTCATGAATGTCGTCATGCCGACTGCTGTGCCGCCCACGTCAAGTACGGCGAATGGCAGCATGGAAGCTCTCGCCTGCAGATCGAGGCGGCGATCAATCTCAACGATTATCCCATCGGGACCTGGCACACTCGTGTACCAGAGCTTCCAAAGCTCGCCGTCTTTCGTCGCCTCGGCCAGCGCATCGCCATGTCCTGGAGTCAGCGGTTCCAGCGTCGCATACCGACCGCGTAGAGTTACTGGTTCAGGCCAATTCACCGTTTTGTCCATGTGTTGTCTGACAGTTGACGCACCCACGCATGCCGGGTCGAGGAGCGGCGAAATGATCTCTCATCAGTCTACAGGTTTCAAAGCCGTAGCCGACGGAACTTCTATTCGATACTTTGTGAACGACTCGACACTCTTTTGAAAGACCGTCATGAGAATTGCATTATTCGTCGCTCTACTGGTCGGCCCTGTCCTCGCAGAAGGACAAGAGCCGATTGAGATTGGCTCGCGGCGGGAGCTGTTTGTTGATGGGCACTTGATCGACACGCTTAACGGTGCTCAGCGACGACTTCATCAGCCCGTGCCGCGTGACATTGCGGTTATGCACGATGCTCCATGGGAGGGGGCAGGCAGCGGGTACCACAGCGTCATTCATGACGGCAATGTCTTCCGCATGTATCACCGAGGTTCGAAACTCGGCGTTGAGAATGGCCGATTGAAAGCCGGCACGCAGGTTTATTGCTATGCCGAGAGCAACGACGGGATTCAGTGGAGAAAGCCAAGCCTCGGCCTGTTCGAGCATGATGGCTCGAAGCAGAACAACATCATCTGGACCGGAGTCGGCGTGCATAACTTCGCTCCGTTTCTGGATACGCGTCCGGGCTGTCCGGCGGAGTCCCGTTTTAAGGCTCTGGCTGGAACGGCGAAAGAAGGCGGGCTGTTCGCGTTTCACTCGCCAGATGGCATTCACTGGTCCCTGATGCGGAAGGAACCGGTCGTCACCGAAGGCGCGTTTGATTCGCAGAACCTTGCCTTCTGGGATGCGTCGGCCAGCAAGTACAGAGCGTATTTCCGAACGTTCACCGAAGGCATCACCACCGGTAAGGTGTGGAAGCCGTCCGGCTACCGAGCGATCCGCACGGCGTCTTCGTCGGACTTTATCTCGTGGGGTGACGAAGCGGACCTTACCTATGAGGACTCGCCGGTCGAGCACCTCTACACGAATCAGATCGGGCCGTACTTCCGTGCTCCGCATATTCTGATCGGCTTCCCAACTCGTTACATCGAACGCGGTTGGTCGCCGTCCATGAGAGCGTTGCCTCAACTTGAGCACCGAGAAAAGCGCGCTGCGGCAAACCTTCGATACGGCACGTCGCTGACGGAGGGCCTGTTGATGGCCAGCCGAAACGGCGTTCACTTCGAACGGTGGAACGAAGCATTTCTCAAGCCGGGGCCGCAGCGACCGGAGACGTGGCTTTACGGGCATAACTATATCGCGTGGCACGCCGTCGAGACGAAGTCGTCATTGCCTGACGCTCCGAATGAACTTTCGCTTTACGCGACGGAAGGCTCATGGACAGGCGATAGCAACGCCATTCGACGGTACTCCCTAAGGCTGGACGGATTCGTGTCGGTAAATGCCGGCTGGAAGGGTGGCGAGCTGATTACCAGACCGATCCAGTTCACTGGCGACCGACTGGATCTCAACTTTTCAACCTCAGCTGCCGGCGACATCCGCGTTGAAATTCAGGATGCCGACGGTAAGCCGCTGACTGGTTTCTCACTGGACGACTGCGAGGATGTTTTCGGCGACGAGATTGACCGGACGGTTCAATGGAAGAACGGGCCTGATGTCAGCAGCCTGTCGGGCAAGACGATTCGCCTGCGATTCGTCTTGAAAGACGCGGACCTGTACGCTTTGAAATTCAATTCAAGCAAGTAACCCCGCACTCGTACTTCACATCTCAAAGACGGCTCTGACAAGGACGTGGACGATGGAAGCGATTCGAATCGCTGCGGCACAGTTTGAGGCTCAGAATGGTGACAAAGACTGCAACCTGGCGGCCATGAGTCGGCTTGTCGAAGTAGCGGTCAGTCAGAAAGCGGACGTCGTCTCGTTTCCCGAAGTCTGCATTCCTGCTTACTCATTCGTCCGACGCGAGTCGCGCGCGGTCATCCACGATCTCTCTGAATCGATCCCCGACGGCCCGAGCATCAAGCGTTTAATGGAGATGTCGGCTGACTTCGGAATTCCGATTCTGGCCGGGCTGATTGAGCGTGACGGCGACAAGTTCTTCAACACGTACGTCTGCGTTGACGGCGATCAACTGCTCGCGAAGTTTCGGAAACTGCACGCATTTATCAGCCCGCACATTTCTTGTGGCAACGAGTACGTCACGTTCCAACTTCGCGGATGCACCTGCAGCATTCTGATCTGCTACGACAACAACCTCGCGTGCAACGTCCAGGCGGTCGCTCAGCTGGGTGCCGAGATTGTCTTTATGCCTCACGTGACGTGTTGTCTCGATTGGCCAATTCCGGGGTCCGGCGAAGTGTCGCGCGAAGTCTGGGATCGCCGTCACGAGGACCCGGTCTCGATACGTCGGGAATTCATGGGACCGAAAGGCCGGGAATGGCTGATGAAATGGTTACCTGCCCGAGCGTACGACAACGGCATCTACGCTGTCTTCACTAATCCAGTCGGCGTGGACGATGACCAGATTCGAAACGGAAACTCGATGATTATCGACCCGAACGGCGACGTCATTGCCGAATGCAATCTGCTGGGCGACGGCGTTGTGACAGGACTCTGCACTCCCGGAAAACTTGAAACGTCCATGGGACGCAAACACCTGGCGGCGAGGCGACCGGAGTTGTATCGAGACATTCTCGGAGCTCCGCATGAGAATCCCGTCATCGATCCAAGCTGGAACCTGACAAAGTAACGTCCAGATGCCGCTTCCGCTGCGTCGAATGCCCAGCGTCCCGTCGGCTGACTGAGTGCCTGGACACATGCGAATCTCGTGAACTTTAACGATTCGTGTGTAACCAGACGGTCTGAATACCTCAATTATCAAGTAGACCATGTTCATAGACGCTTTTGCAGCGGCTGGGTCGATGGAAGGTCCCTGCATCGGTGGTGGCCCTCCTGCAGGCCGCTGAGCAATATTTCCAGACGTGTTCTCAGGTAGCTTTTTTGGCCTGATACCTGGCTTGAGGATGGCATCAATATGACCGAATCAGCACCAGATTCCGGACAGGAGTCGGCACCAGAAATGACGTGCCCGCGGTGCGGTGCGGAAGTTGACGCTGCTGTCGCGAGCGGAATGTGTCCGACTTGTCTGCTGAAACAGGCTGCACTGGGAACGGCCGCAGACAGCATTCCCGCAACACCCTGGACGCCACCGTCCGTCGAAGAGATTGCCAGCGAGTTTGACCAGCTGGAAATCATGGAGCTGATTGGGCACGGCGGGATGGGAGCCGTTTATAAGGCTCGGCAGAAATCGCTTAGCCGCCTGGTGGCGCTGAAGATTCTGGCTCCGCAGCACGCGGACAATTCTGACTTCGCCGACCGCTTTTCGCGTGAGGGGACAATTCTTGCCGAAGTGAATCATCCGAACATTGTCACCGTTCATGATTTCGGTCGGGCTGGCGACTTTTATTTCTTGCTCATGGAGTTTGTCGACGGAGTAAATCTTCGCCAGGCCATGACCGCCGGACGACTGACGCCGAAGCAGGCTCTGGCCATTGTGCCGCCGATCTGCGAGGCACTCCAGTTTGCTCACGATCGCGGCATCGTGCATCGCGATATCAAACCGGAGAACCTGCTGCTCGATAAAGCAGGACGCATCAAGATCGCCGACTTCGGCATCGCGCGAATGCTGCGAACCGATGCCGTCGCCATTCCGCTGACAGAGGTGGGTGACGCGGTTGTCGCGGGCGCCAGCGAAGCCGGGACCACGAATCCGAAAGAACTCACGCGTGATGCCGTGCTCGGTACACCGAAATACATGGCTCCCGAACAGCGTGAACAACCGACCGAAGTTGACCACCGGGCGGATATCTATTCGCTGGGCGTCGTGCTGTACGAAATGCTGACGGGTGAACTGCCCGACGCAACCTTTCTGCCGCCGTCTCGACGCGTTGAAATCGATGTCCGCCTCGACGAGATCGTCATGCGCGCGCTCGAACAGAATCTAAAGCTGAGATATGGCAACGCGACAGAATTTCGGAACGAAGTGGAAACGGTCGTCAGAACGCCGGTCGAGCATCCATCACGATTCGAGCCCGCGTCACACCACACTCCGGTATCGAGCAAGTGTTACGTCACCACGCCGGAACGCATCGCGACGATTGCAGGGCAGATATTCCTGTGGCGAAGCCACGGACTACTGGTTCTCAATGATCGCCAATTGACGATCACTCAGAAGGCGAAGGTTTACAGCATTCCGCTGAACTCGATTCGCGACCTCAGCACGGGGCGTTACCCGGCTCTGGTGAATCCCGCAGGACTCGATTTCATCAGCGTGACCTATGAGACCGACGGCGAATGTCGTCAGCTCATTTTCTCACCACACGAAGGGCTGATTGGTCTGCCATCGCACTTTAATGATTTCGTCGCCGAGTGGTTCGACGTCATTTTCGCCGCAGTTGAATCCGCCACCGGACGCCCACCCACTTTGACGCCACCCCACAAGCTACGGGTCAAGGGAGTATCTCGATGGGGGCTGGCTCTGCTGCTTATTCCTCTGCTTCTTCCCATAGGAACCGTCCTCTGGATCCTTTCGACAAACCAGCTCTCAATTCAACCTGACCAAACCGCGGAACCATCATGGTTGCCGATCCTCGCGTTTGCCCCTGTCATGGTCGCCATTCTGCTATCAACCATCATCACTCTGTACTTTCGATCAAAGAGTCGTACACACGCCAGAGCCCGACGTTCCCGTGGTGAAACATCTTCTCCCGATCCGGAAGCAATCAGCACACATTCGAAAGAAGCGACCCTCGTTCAGATACCTGGCTTTCGCAGCCCGTGGGCGATTCGATTCCTGGCGGTCGCACACCTTGGCTTTCTCGGATTCCTGCGCCACCTGCCAGGCTTTGAACGAGCCGCCGGAATGTATGGTTTCTTCGGGTTCATCGGCGTTGCCACATTCTTCGAATTCAGAGCCAGGTACCGTCACCACCCTCGCCGAAGACTTTACTCCTTTCTCACAGCACTGCTCATGGGCTCTTCGCTCCTGGCGTGCGTCGGAGCGATAATACTGCCGGTTGATCAGAACCCTTATGCCATCGTCGAAACATACGACGCCACGATCGATCGAGAACATTTTTTATTTCGTCACAATGTCGACTGTCCCACCGGCTGGAATGTCTGGCTGACTCTTGAGTGCGTGCAACTTCGACGCATGGAACCAGGCGACGCAAAGTCGAGGGAACCAAGCGTCGTCAAGCGGTACCAGACAAAGCTCAGCGGTAGCGGTCGCGTCCGAGTCCCACTTGAGTTTCAGCCAACAGGCGAAGAAGCCCGAATTCAATTGCTGGCCTCAATGGGTCCGCTCAGCGGCACGAGGTCGTTCCCCAGCCCGCACCAGGGCTACGGCCTTTTGCACTACACGACCGAATCATTGATGCGAGTTAGTGCGACTCTCGTTGTGCTGCCCGATGGACAAACTCCGGATTCTCAGCTCACAGATATTGACGACAAGGCCGTTCGCTTCGTCACGATCGATCCACCAGCGAAACCAAAACTCGCCCCTTTTGAAGGAGCCTACAGTCTGGGTAAGGTCGAACTCGTCGCGTTGAATCTGCAAGGTGCTGAAGGTAAGCCTTGCTGGAAGCCAAACGGTGACGTATCAACTGACGACACGATCCCCGACAGCAACGCAAAAAGTTCCGCCGCCGGTAAAATTATCAAAGAGATCGTCGTTCGAGTTCACAGCGAAACGAACTTTGTATCAAACCCTATTATTCGCATCCGACCGGAGTCTGGTGTCTCCGTCATGGGCGGTGCCTTTATGCGAGAGACTACTAAGCAACAGAACGTAACGGTGATTCAACGGTTGGCATGTCTGCCGGAAGCGTTGGTGACCGACCTGGAAGTTGGAATGGCGGACGGCGACTGGAACATCTCGCTGACGTTCAACAGGCATCAGAATCAGAACCATTTCAGCCGGTCGCAGACTGGCGGCCCGGATGGTTCGTGGGAAGGCGTCGTACGAACGACAGAACCGGCAGGCGATTCCATCCCGCTGGCATTCAGCTATTCGAACCGGGACGATCATGAAACGCGGCTCGTCTACGAGAAAGCAGACGGCACGATTGTCCCGTTCAAAGGCAACGGTACAGACGGAAATCATGGACTGACGAATTCACTGACAACACTGCCTCTCGAAGAATTTGAAACGATCAAGAGATTCCACGTGCAGTCTCGTCGTTACGAGTGGATTGAGTTCCGCAACGTCTCGCTGCAACCAGGACATCACACCAACGTTGAAGTTCAGAGCGCATATTGATTTGATTGGCCAACCAGGTGTCACACGGCTTTCACACAACTCACTGGACGCAGGTAATCGCCGCCCGTGGCCAGTCGCCCGAGGCCAAAGAAGCATTGCGCTCGCTGTGTGAAACGTACTATTTGCCCGTTGAAGTTTTCGTGCAGCGTTACATCGCCGCTTTCCGCACCAACTCAAAGGATGAAGCCCGCGACCTCACTCACGAATTCCTCGCCAAGCTGCTGGAGGGGCACAGCCTCGACCACGCTGACCGCACACGAGGCCGATTTCGACGTTACCTGCTGGGTGCCGTTAAGCATTTTCTCGCCGATCACCGGGCTCGTGACCAGACTCTCAAACGAGGTGGAGGGCAGCCGACTCAGTCGCTGTCCGTTTGGCCCGATTCGTCCAATCGCAATGCAGCGGAGTCGTCAATCGACGTCGCCGATCCCGACGGATTTCCGCCCGACGCGTACTTCGATCGACAATGGGCACTCGCGATCGTGCAACAGGCCATCAGCACGCTGCGAGCCGAAGCGGAGTCAGATGGAGTACTCGCGAAATTCGAAGTGCTGCAACGCTGGCTGGTGACTCCGTCCAGCCATGACACTGCTGTCGCCGCCGCCCGATCGCTCGACATGTCCGACAGTGCATTCAAAGTTGCCATTCACCGGCTGCGGAAGCGATTCCGCCACGTCGTTGTCGCGAAAATCTCCACAACGGTCGACGACCCCGTCAAAGTTCAGGACGAGCTGAACTACCTGATCAACGCGATGTAGTCAGCCATGCCTCGCCCGCAGTCAATGAAAGGGTCTGCCATTGGCGTTGCCCCTGCAGTTTCGAATCGGCGTCCACCGGAATTTCCACACTGAAAAAGCCAGCAGTACACGTCAAGCAAGAGTTATCAGACCTTTTCCAACGGACCGGCATCGCTGGTGATTCAGGCGGTGCCGCTATGCCAATGCGGCACTTGCATCGTACGATTCCTGTCGTTGTCCATTCGGACATACCGTACTGCGGAATTGATTGAGGAAGACGTCTCCATGAAATACGTGATCGTTGGATTGATCGTTGCCGAAGTGCTGTCTGGACTGGGCGGCGTCTCCGCAGCGGACGACGGGCTTCGAATCGCGAAGTTTTCCGTTGACATCACGCCGCCACCTGGTCGCCCAGTTGGGCTTGGTTTTATCCAAACTCTGGAAACGGCGGAGCACCCTCTGCTGGCTCGCGGGATACTGCTGCAGGACTCGGGAGTGACCTGCGTGATCTGCACTCTGGATTGGATGGAAGTTCACAACGAATCGTACGACTTACTCCGACAGGTGATCGGTGAAGCAGCCGGCATCCCGCCATCTCACGTTGCTCTGCAGTCTCTGCATCAGCACACCGCGCCCGCGATGTCAACGGCGGCCCAGCGGCTGCAACTGTCGGAGACCGATCCTCGACGGATCGCCTCGGCCGAGTACTTGCTGGACGTTTCACAGAAGATTGCGGCTGCCGTTCGCAGGAGTAGTGAGAACTGGCAGAGCGTGACACGTATCGGCACTGCGAAAGCGAAGGTCGACCGCGTCGCCTCGAACCGGCGAATTGAACGCCCCGATGGCTCGGTTCAGAACCGCGGCAGCAACACTAAAAATGCACCCGAACTGCGAGAGCTGGAAGAAGGGCTCATCGATCCGTGGGTCCGCACCGTTTCATTCGAAGGCGACAATCGTGCCATCGCGCAGCTGCATTATTACGCCTCACACCCGCAGAGCTTCTACGGCGACGGTCGAGCGAGTTACGACGTTCCAGGCATCATTCGCGAGCGTGTCGAGAAGGCTGGCGGAGCATTTCAGCTGTACGTCACTGGCTGCGGTGGCGACATCGCGTTTGGCAAGTACAACGACGGCTCTATCGAGGCAAGAACGGAACTGACCACACGGCTACAGGCTGGCATCGAACAAAGCATTGCGGGTCTTAAGTATCGCCCCGTCGAGCCAATGCGGTGGTCTGTCGAGCCCGTTTCCTTTCCGTTTCGAACAGACGACGCGTTCTCAGAATCGACGAGTCGCCGAATACTTCGCGATTCCCAGTCGACGGAAGCTCAGACGCGAAAGGCAGCGATCGCTCTGGCCTGGATCCAGCGGGCACGTTCCAAACGTCCCGTTGAACTCAGTTGCCTTTCGATTGGGACAGTGCAGATGTTGCACTTGCCCGGCGAGCCCTTCGTCCAGTTCCAGCTGGCTGCTCAGGAGATGCGTCCCAGCAGTTTCGTCTGCGTCGCTGGCTATGGAGATTGCGGCATGGGCTACATCGGCGGCGACCGAATCTTCAATGACCGAGGTGGCCACGAGCAGACGTACGCGTTCACTGGACCGTGCGAAGAGCTGTTTCTCTCTTCCATCAGAACATTACTGACTTCGTCAGCCGAGTCGCTTCGGAATGATGACGCGCTGCCCCGATACGTCGCCAATCGCGCAGACTCGAAGATTCAGGTTGACGGGAAGCTCGACGAACTCGCCTGGCGGAACGCGACGTCATTCGGCGACTTCAGGTTCGCTTGGTGGAAGCAGGGCAAGCAGGAACAAACGGTCGCCCGGATGCTGTGGGACGATGACACTCTGTACGTCTCGTACGAGTGCCAGGACGCGCATATCTCGGCCGTCCAGACGGAACACGACAGTCCGGTTTACAAGGACGACTGTGTCGAACTTTTCACGTCTCCGAATCCTGACCGCCCGTTCGACTACTTCAATATCGAGATGAATGTGAACCGGGCGATTCTCGATCGGCATCACCCGAACGGTCCCGGAAAAGAAGTGCCAAACTGGAATTCGCAGGGAATCCGGATCGCGACAACGATTGACGGAACGCTCAACGACGACACGGACAAGGACCACGGTTGGGTACTGGAAGTGGCCATTCCGTTTGCGAACTTTGCACACGTCACTGGCAGACCGCACCCGCGCGACGGCGATGTCTGGCATCTCAACCTGAATCGGTTGGGTGGTCAGACCAACCCGCAGCACAGTCAGTGGTCACCCGGCACGACGAAGGCGCCGGCGTTTCATGCTCCGGACACATTTGGCCGAGTGACCTTCTCAACTCACACCTCGAGCCAGCAGGCGGTCAAAGCACTGGCCGCGTCCGGCTACGAAGCGGTTCCCGCGTTTCTGAAAGTGCCAGTCGACATTCAGCTTGGAGCCTGTTCGGCCGTCGCGATCAACAGCACGGGCGACCTCTACCTGTTTCACCGTGGAGAAAAACCGATTCTTTGTTTCGATGCTTCCGGCAATTTCATCAGGTCGTGGGGCGATGACCTGATTGGGGCCGCTCATGGCATGCGAGTCGACAGTGACGACAACGTCTGGGTCACAGACACAAAACATCACACCGTCTTCAAGTTCAGCCCCATCGGAAAACTTCTGTTGGCTCTGGGGATAACCGATCGACCTGGAACCGGTATCGATCAATTCAACAAGCCGACGGACATCGCGTTCAGCTCGAACGGCGACGTCTTCGTCACTGACGGCTACGGGAACAGCCGTGTCATGAAGTTTAGCCGCGAAGGAAAATTCATTTCCCAGTGGGGGACTCGCGGCACCGGGCCCGGTGAATTTCATCTTCCCCATTCAATCGTGATCGATGAACAGGAGCGAGTCATCGTCGGCGACAGGGAGAACAATCGAATCCAGGTGTTCGATCTGGATGGCGAACTTCTCGAAATCTGGCCGGGCTTCGCTCCGTACGGAATTGCTCTGGATTCTTCGCAGCGAGTTTTCATTGCCGACGGCCGAGCCAGTCAGATAGTCCGCCTCGACGAAACTGGCCAGGTCGATTTGCGACTCGGCAGCAAGGGCCACGCGACCGGACAGTTCGAACTTCCACACATGCTGGCCATCGACTCCGCTGGCAATATTTACCTGGCGGAAGTCGGTGGAGAACGGTTTCAGAAGTTTCGACCTCTTATGCCGCTTCGTCACAAATAAGTTGTTTGAGATCTCAGACTGGCCCGTTCATTTGCTTTACCGCCGAACAGACGACGGTAAGTCGATTCCCTGGTGTCGAGGATGAGTGCTACCACAAAGTTACGGATCCATCGACGATGACTCATCTCCAGTGCCCGACTTCATCGGCTGCCGCAAATCTGATCGGATTCACGGCGTACTACGCGGCTGCCGTGAAACTCCTCGAAATCAAATACTGATCATCGATGCTCCACTAACTGACTGGTCGCTTGGAATCAGCAATCTTCGTTTGTAAGTTGCTTTGCCACGGTTCAACTCATTCTGATTTCTGGAGCCTCAAGTGAAAATCTGCGTCGCCATTTGCCTTATTGCCATTTCTTCAAGTGTTTGTCTCGGTGACAAGAACACGGACATTTCTCCCACACTGGCCAAGCCGGGCGAAGTCGTGTTGAGCGACAGCTTTGACGGAGAAACGCTCGGCAAAGAGTGGGCTGCAACGAAAGGTGAATGGAAGATCAAAGACGGAGCCCTCGTCGCGAAGGAACTCAAAGCCGACGAGCACGCGGCGGTGTTAACCTGCAAACTGAAGAATCGTGACTCGATCGTTCGATTTTCATTCAAACTGAATGGATCGACAAAGAGCTTCAACCTTAGCCTGAATCATGCGCAGGGCCACCTTTTCCGAGTCACTATCGCACCAACCGGACTGACCATTCGCACGGACAAGGACAAGAAAGACGAGAGCATTAAGAGTGAACTCATTGCCGAGGCGAATGCGAAGTTCGAGCAGGACACGTGGTACACACTTCAGGTCGAGATGGTCGGCGACCAAGTCGTTGCCATGACTGACAACGGTCTGAAAGTCTCAGGTCAGCACCCACGCCTCGACACCGAAAAACCAAACTACCGATTCGTCATGCGTGGCGAAACGCTGTCGATAGATGACTTGAAGATTTGGGCGGCAAAGTAAGCTGCCTGCGTGATCTGGTTTCGGGTCCGCAATCCACTTCTGAGGATGCTTTGCGGTGATTCCTTCCGTGCTAAACTCTGGAAGGACGTCGCAGTGAACAATACCTCGTGCCCGCTGTGTTCATCACGGGAATTCGTCGATTTCCACAAGGACGACTCGCGCCAATATTTGCGATGCGAGATTTGTCGACTGATCTTCGTGCCGCGCGAGTACCACCTTTCGTCGACCGACGAAAAATCCCATTACGATCAACACGAAAACTCGCCGGACGATCCCGGCTATCGGCGATTCCTGGGTCGCCTCTTTGAACCGATGAACGGCCGGGTTACCGCCGGCAGTCGCGGTCTGGACTTTGGATCCGGTCCGGGCCCGACACTCTCGGTCATGTTCGAAGAAGTCGGACACGACGTCTCTATCTACGACCCCTTCTACGCACCGGACGACACTCTGCTTGATCGTCAGTACGACTTCGTCACCGCCAGCGAAGTCGTCGAGCATCTCTGCAACCCCTCCGAGGATCTGCACCGAATCTGGAACTGTGTCAAACCGGGCGGACTGCTTGGCATCATGACGAAGCAGGCACTTGACCAGGCATCGTTCCCGAAATGGCACTACAAGAACGATCCAACCCACGTCAGCTTCTTTTCACGCCACACGTTCAGCTGGCTCGCCGCAATATGGAGTGCCGAGCTGACCCTCCTTGGCAGTGACGTTATTCTGCTCGCAAAGATTCGACGAAACTGACCCCTTCTATTTGTCAGGCGTAGTCCGTCGAGTTCTGATTTGAGTTTTCGGACCGTCCATTCACAACTGGCAAGAGGTGTAATCGATGGCGCGTATGAGTTGGTGGCTTGTCGTTGTGGCTGCGTTCTTCGCTGCACCTGCTGTTTCAGAGGCCGAGGAAACTGGAGACTCAAGCATCCAGTTGCGACTGCATTTCGAGGGAGCGAGTGGCCCAGGCAGCGGCAAGCACATCGTTTTTGTGACAGGTGAGGAGTACTACCGATCCGAGGAAGGGATGCCGATGTTTGCGAAGATTCTTTCGCAGCGGCATGGCTTTGACTGCACGGTGCTCTTTGCGATTGATCCTGAATCCGGCGTCATCAATCCGAACAAAATTCAGAATATTCCAGGGCTGGAAACGCTGGCGTCGGCTGAACTGCTAGTTTTGTTTACTCGGTTTCGCGAGTTGCCAGATCACGATACGAAGCACATCGCCGACTTCATCAATGCCGGTAAGCCGGTGATTGGCTTTCGAAACGCGACTCATCCGTTTCGCTATTCTGCAGACACTTCAAGTGCTTATGCGAGTTGGGACTTTCGCAGTAAGAAATGGCCGGGTGGATTTGGACAGCAGATTCTGGGAGACACCTGGGTTTCGCATCACGGGAAGTTTCAGAAGGAAGCGACTCTGGCGAAGGTGAATGCTCAGCACGCGAGTCATCCAGTTCTGCGCGGCGTTTCACCGGAGCTGTTTGCTCGAACGGACGTTAATGGTGTCAACAAGCTGACCGCTGACGACACTGTCCTCTACCATGGTCATGTGCTGCCTGCACTGAACCGCGAGGATTCACCTGTGACAGATGGGCGTAACGATCGCCCGATGCCATGGGCGTGGTTTCATAATTACACGGCTCCATCGGGAAAGACAGGCCGTTCATTCTGCCTGACGGCCGGGGCTTCAGTCGACTGGCTGGAAGAAGACCTGCGACGGCTGGTAGTCAACTCGGTTTACTCGTTGACGGGTTTGGAAGACAAAATCCCGCCTCGCAACAACGTCGATTTTGTGGATGCCTACGAGCCTTCCGCGGCTGGATCTCACACTGACGCCGAATGGAGCACGCTGAATCTGCGCCAGAGCAGTTTCGGCTTGACGACGTCCGGCCGAAAAGGGCCAACGGCTGTCGGGTCTGGGGCGGCGTTTAAGTAATCGGTGCAGGGCGTGTGCGTTGTGTGGTATGAGTCCTGCCTGGGCTGCTATCGACTTGAGGCACCATCTGTCTACGTAATGAGCATCGCTTGAGACTGGCTGAACGGGCGACGCGTCGCCGCTGTGGCAAATACTCACGTGAAGTCGCTAAGGAACTGATCTTTCCTTTGCGACTCTATGTGAGCACATCCTAATTGATGTGTACTAATCAATTAGATGTCCCTTTCAGCCGCTTCGCCAGTGTGGCGATCATCGCTCCGCATTCGGCACGAGCCTCAGCGAAGGCGGCGGCTGTCAGGTTCTCGCCTTTTAGATAGTCAAGGATGATTCTTTCCGCAGTCATCAGCTCTTTGCAGACATCTGGAACTTCAGAAGCGATCTGATGGGGAATCGTGGTGATGCCGTTGCGGTCACCGTGGAGTAGATCTCCCGGATAGATTGTCAGACCGCCAACGGTAACCGGCACGTTCACGGCAAGCGTGTGGCAGTATCCGTGAGCACAGATCGTTCCGTTAGTGAAGGCCGGAAAGCCCAGTTCCTGAACTTCTTTGAGGTCGCGTCCAGCACCGGAAGTGATGATGCCTTTTGCACCGAAAGTCTTATAGGTCGTACACATAACCTCGCCGAAAGTTGCAGATGCGACCGGAATGTCAAGGTCCTGATAAACGATGACTGGTGGTCCTGGAAGTTCTGAGAACGCTTCCACTTGCTGAGCGATCCCGGAGTAAACGTCACCACCGCGTGGCGGCGCCATGCTGCGGAAAGTGGATGTCAACGCGTAGCCGACCATCGAGGGCATCTCGGGGAAACAGGCGACAATGCTGGCATCCATGTAGCCTCTGTTTCGCGGATGGATGTCCCAGAGTTCAACCACGTTACAAACGGTCGGAGTGTCGCAGGCTTCAAGGCGTTTGAAGATTTCTGCGGACACAGGTTGGATTTCGGAGAGCGACGACATGCTGATGTCCCTTTGAGGTTGATGGGGGCGGAGTCTTCTCCGCGCCGGGAGACGCGGTTGCCACGTTGAGTTTCGCGATGATAGCGAGAGGCGTTTACAGGCCAAATGAAGTCAGCTGCGGATTCGCTGAAAATGCAGCTTCGAGTGGTGATATCACGCGACAAGGTTTCGAATAAGAATTCGCTGCCAGCGACCGGAAAACTACTGTCCAGTGTGTGGACTAACCGGCTTCCAGGTGCCCCGCCAGCGTCTCTGACAGACCGCTAGTGCTTCGTCAGGGTCAAAACTTCGGATTGACCGTAGTGGGATTTGCCAGAATCCCATTGCCCTGCAATCCCTTCAGGAATTCTGGCGAATTCCACTACCCGAAAAATCGCCTCTGACAAAGCACTAGAGTACTCCGTACTTCCGGTAAGCATCCGTGGCCTTCATGCCGGCTCGGATCGCGTCTCGTGTGATATTCTCAGCGTTGACTTTGTCCCATGCTTTCCGGATGGCGTCTTTCTCGACACGCTGCGGGACGACCACGACTCCATCGGTATCGGCAATGACCAGATCTCCCGGTGAGAAGATTACACCGTCGATTTCGACCGGGACGTTGCAGTCGATGACACGTTGTCGATTGAGGCTGTCGTAGATGCAGCGTCCTCGAGCGAATACAGGAAAGTTCATGGCTCGCATCTGTCGGACGTCGCGGACGGCTCCGTCGACGATGACGCCGACACAGCCGCTGTTCATCGCGGCTGTAGTAAGCAGTTCGCCCCAGACACCTGATCGGGAAGATCCGTGAGCGGCGGCGATCATGACGTCGTCTGACTGGCAGGCGTCGACGGCTTCCAGTTCCAGTGCGTAGGGGGTGGGATCTTCGTGGGCCATGTCGGTCCACAACGTTGTCTGGCATCGACCGACGAGAACTGAGTCGACCGTTTGAGGAAGCAGCGCTATCCGCGGCGACTGATTAGTCAGGCCGAGCGAATCCAGAGCGTCACATACGACGGCGGCGTAAAGGTGCTGGCGCATCATCTCAAAGGTGATCTCATTTGAGTCAGTCATGATCGATTCCGGTCTGGTGGAGCACTAATGAAAATGGCGGAGTCATTGAAACGGTTTCATCCCGGTCGATCCCGAGCCTGGAACCATCGCGGGAAATTGTAGGATTCTGCCGCTGGATGTTCTGCTCTCACGAGTGTAGTGACTCAGAAACAGCTGAATTCGCGAGCTTGAATGACTCGTTGCAACAGTGTCCAGGCAGGCGATTGGAAAGAGGCAATTGATTTGTTCACAGGCAGCCGCGGCGACTGGTTGCGAAGGGTGATTAGGGACTATATGCTGGCCCATTCGAGTACAAACTCCATGCCTTTCAGCAAGTTCTCTATCGTGAGATTTCGGGCCGGACCGTCAAGTTCTGTTCGAAGACGTGAGAACTCTGCTTTGGAGACGTTCGACGTTTTTTTAGCGTTATTGAAAGGTTCTGGCAGAACGCCGTCTCTCTTGCAGAATCGCCCGAATTCAGTTTTCTGCATTTCGCACTCAGCGATGTGGGCGTCTGACTCTGACGACAAGTGTAAAGCAGTTTGCCGGGATCTTCCGACGACTGGCCTGTCTGCGAATTTCTCTCCTCTCACGGCAAGGATCGGAACGCATGAGGATTCTCCGCTCAGTGATCATTGCACTGACGGTGGCTGCTTTCGCGGTGCCCGCTGCCCATGCTGAAGAGCCCTACGTTGAGTTTCTCCAGGGGCTGCGCGAACGAAGCTACTATGACTACGCGTTGTTGTACCTTGACACGCTGAGCGAAGACTCCAGTGTGCCGCAGGAGATTCGCGAGGTCATCCCTTACGAGAAGGCTTCCACGCTGCTGCTGATGGCACGCAGCGGAGCGATTACCAATCCCGATGTTCAGTCGCGGCAGCTCGATCAGGCGCTGGGGTTTCTTGACGAGTTCATCACGAACAGTCCAAATCACCCGAGAGCTGGTGAGGCAAACACAGAACGTGCTGGAATTCTGCTCGGAAAGGCACGCGTTGAAGTCTGGCAGTCGCGGTCCCCATCTAACAAAGAGAACCGCGGAGAATTTCAAAAACGCGCTGCCGAGATGGTCGTTAAGGCTCGAGTAATTTACCAGAAGGCACACGATCAGCACAAAACTTCCTGGGAAGCCTTTGACAAGTTCATCGACAAGGTCGAAGAGCCCAAGCTGTACGAGGAACGTCGTCAGGCCGAGGTTCGCTATATCATCGCGCAACTTGACCTTGCCCATTGTCTTTACGAGGAAGCTCAGGCCAGCGACAAGGGTGCGGACGCGTACAAGGCAAAACTTCGTGACGCCGCAGCCGCCTACGAAGAGATCCACTCAAAGTATCGCAGTCAGATCGGCGGTCTGTATGCCCGGACCTGGCAGGGCAAGTGTTACGAAGAACAGGACGACATACAGCGGGCATTGGGGATCTATAAGGAGTTGCTTGGCCATCCAGGTAGCAGTGAGACTCTTGTCCGACTTCAGGATCAGGTCCGACACTTTCGACTCATTTGTCTGAATCACGAACAGCGAAACGATTTTCAGCTTGTCGTCGACGAGGCGAATGAGTGGATTTCCGCCGCGAAGGGGCGGAAGAAGTTCTCTCCTATTTCACTTGGCATCAGGTGGGAGCAGATACGCGCTCAGGAAGCACTCGCTGAGAATCGCACGCTAGCCGAACCCGACCGCAAGAGACTGCTTACTTCGGCATTAACGACAGTGCGTGTGGTTAAGCGTTTTCCGGGGCAGTACAAGGATCTGGCGACTTTTAAAGAACGAGACCTTAACGTCAAACTGCGAGGCGAAGGGGCCAATGACGAACCGGAAGATTTCGATACAGCCTTTAGTCTCGGTCAGGAACTGGCTACCAAGAAGACTAAGCCGCTTCTGGACGGACTGCGAACTGCTCAGGCGACAAAGGATAAGGAAAAGATCCAGCAGGCGAGAACAGACCTGGACCATCATCTTGATCGGGCCAGGAGTCTGCTGAGACTTGCACTGCGGTTGTCTGACAGTGACACGCCAGTCAACGACTTGAACCTGGCCCGTTACTACCTGTCGTACATGCATCTGCTGTCGCGGAATAATTACGAAGCCGCGATTCTTGGCGAGTTCCTGGCGAATAATTACGGTGATGACAACCCCGTACAGGCGCAGGACGGATCGTACATGGCGATGGCCGCGTACGTTCAATCGTTTAACGACAACGAGAAATCCAAACGTCGAGCTGACCAGGATGTTGACGTTGCTCAGATGGAAAAGATCGCGACGTTTCTGGTCAGCAAATGGCCAGACAGTGATCGCGCGATGGATGCTCGTCTCCAACTTGGCAGCGTCTATGGACAGCTGAAGCAGCATCAACAGTCTGCAGACTGGTACGGTCAGGTTCCGGAAACCGCTTCGCAGTACAACAATGCTCAAGTACGAGCCGGGCAGGCCTACTGGGCGGCGTACATCGACGGAGCCAGTAAGCCACCTGTCGAACAGCCGCCTCAGGCAGATCTCCAAAGCTGGATGGCGTCTGCTGAAAAGTACCTGCAGAACGGAATCGCCCGCGCTGAGAAAGACACTCCTGCAACGACTGCTGCTCCCGATGATTTGATTGCTGCGAAGCTGTCGGTCGTTCAGATTCTGGTCTCTCAGGGTAAGTACGCTGAGTGTGTGACAATTCTGACTGCTCAGCCGCATCCGATCATTGAGGCCATCGCGGTTGAGGACGAAAAAACTCGTCCGAAGTCGGGCGGCGTTAAGAGTATTGAATTCGCCGCCCTCGCGTACCAGCTCCTTTTGAGGTGTTATGTGGGGACTCAGGATTTGCCAAAAGCTCAGGATGCGATGAAGTCGCTGGAACAGATTGGCGGCGGCGGCGGTGAAGCGCTCACCGAGATGTACCGGCAGATCGGTCAGCAGCTGCAGGACGAACTGGAACGACTCAAGAATCAGAATCAGCTGGAGCAGTTCAACACGGTTCGGAAGTCATTCGAGACATTCCTCGGCGAACTGTCGAAGAGAGCGGATCAGACGCTGGGATCGCTGACCTGGATCGGGGAAACGTACTACGGCCTCGCTCAGAGCAGCAGTGAAGATCCGGCGACAGCGGGTACTTTTTATGATCAGGCATCTTCTGCCTATCAGATCATCCTGGATCGGGCGAAGGAAGACCCAAAGTTTATCGACGCAACGCGGCTATCCGGCGTTCGGTTGCGGCTGGTCAACTGCAAGAGAAAAAAGGGGGAGTTCGAAGGCGCTCTTGAGCTCGTCAAAAGCGTTATCAAGGAGAACAGTCGATCCCTGGACGCTCAGGTTGAAGCGAATTTTATCTTTCAGGACTGGGGAGCAAGCGGGCAGGGAGATTCCTGGAAGAAATATGTCAATGCCATGAGGGGCGATGAGAAAGCCGGCATCTGGGGCTGGCATACCACCGCGCGAAGAATCCAGGCATTGCTGTCCAGTGGTGGATCTGCGGAGAAGGAAAAGTACGAAAATCGTTTTTACGAAGCGCAGTTCAACCACACGAAATGCAATCTCGAGTATGGCATGGCCCAGACGGGAGCGAAGAAAACCGAAGCCCTGGAGACTGCCAGAACTCAAGTGGTCTCCTTTGTTGCCATCACGAGTGACTTCAGCGAAGACTGGTGGCCCCGTTTCGACGGTCTCTACCGTGAGATTCAAACCGGACTGGGGCTGATTCCTGAGCCGCTGGAAAAACCTAAGGAGTATGTGGCGCCTCCGACAGTTGAGCGTATTGCGTCCGGGACAGGGGCATCCACGAACGGGTCGAAGAAAAGTGACAAGGCTGCGGTATCGCCGAAGGATGAAAGTGACAGCACTTTGACGTACGCTATTTTCGGCCTCATGGCGATTCTAGGACTCGCTGGTGGTGGCTTCATGGTGGTGAAGGGAACAAAGACGCGTAAGCCATCAGCAGCGATGGCATCGGTGACGATTGATGCTCCGATTATTGCTCCACCACCTGCTGCGGCGCCTCGCCGAAAGAGACCTGCGGCTCCGGGTCGCCCGGTCGCCGCGGCCGTCTCTGCGAAGCCAGCACCTGCCGGAGCAAGCCCCGCTGAAAAACCTAAACGACCGCTTACTCCCGAAGAAAAAGAGATACTGAGACGCCGAAGAGCCGCCAAAGCAAAGGCTCAGGAACAGGCTCAGGCTCAGAAGAAAAAGCCTGATGGCGAATAGCGTTTTCGAAGACAACCAGCGTTTGATCAGGAGCCACTGGCTCCTCTGCAGCTGAAGGACTATCCAATGAAGCGACTGACTTTTATCGCCAGTGCGATTCTGACGGTGTTTGCGCTGTCAGGACCCGCCAGCGCGATCGACATTGTCAATCGGAAAAGTGATAAGGCCGCACAGGGCGACATTACAACGATTTCCCGCACGTCAATCTCGGTGAAATCCGGCATCGGAACGATGATTGAAGTTCCAGCCAACGACATCATCAGTGTTCGTTGGGGAGCGGAGCCGCCGGAATTGAATCTCGCCCGAGCTGCCGAAGATGGCGGCAATCTGCAGCGGGCACTGGAGCAGTTAGCCACCAGCGCAGGTGGTGCCGGAACCAACGAGGCGATCAAAGCGGAGATTCAATACCTGGTTGCTCGTGTTACTGCTCGACTCGCTTTGGAGCAGGACGCCAGCAAGCTGCCTGATGCCTCTGCGAAACTGGACGGCTTTCTGAAAGCGAATGGTGACAACTTCCGGTATTTCGACGCGCTCCAGCTTCACGGCACCGTGCAGCTTGCCAGCGAGGATTACCCAGGGGCGGAACAGTCGTTTTCGAAGTTAGCTCAGGCTCCCTGGCCCGATTACAAGATGGCGGCGCAGAATGCTTCGGCAAAGCTTGCTTTTCAAAAGAATGATCTACCCGGAGCGTTATCTGCCTATGAGCAGGTGTTGAGTTTGAATGCCTCGTCACCGGGTGAGATTTCCCGCCGCAACGAAGCATTGCTGGGTAAGGCGTCTGTGCAGCTCAAGCAGGGAAATGCAGACCTCGCCCTTCAAGCGGTTGCAGAAGCGATTACGAAAACTGATCCTGAGGACTCAGCGGTTCAGGCAGTGGCCTGGAATCTGAAAGGCGAGTGCCTGAAAACCCAAGGCAAGGTCAAGGAATCGATCCTGGCTTACCTGCATGTTCCAGTACTGTTTGAAAGAGAAAAAGTGCAGCTGGCTGAGGCGCTCTACAATCTGGCGATTCTGTGGCCTCGTGCCGATGAGCCCGAACGAGGTCTCGCCGCACGGCAGGAACTCGAAGAAAGCTACCCCGACAGTCCATGGACAAAGAAGCTGCCATAGTCAGTTTGGAATTCTGACTCACTAAGGTGATTTATCATTGTCGCCCCCGCCTGGCTCAGCGACATGATGTATAAAACAATCTTCTGCCGCGGAACGGCGGATTTCAAAGTAACCCCCTGTACCAGATCAACGAAGCGTTTATCGCCTTGAGGAGAATTAAACGATGCAACATCCGGGTGTTTCCTGCCAGTTTCCGACCCTGCGGTCGTTCAGCCTGGCCATTCTGGTCTGTGTTTTCGGAATGACCACTCTGCCTGGTCAGGTGTTTGCGTTTCAAGACGAGGCGCCTGTTGCCGATGCTCCCGAGGAAGTGGTGGAAGAGGTCGCAGATGCTGGAGGTGATGCCGGTGGGGGCGGCGACGCTGCCGCGGGCGAAGAGGGTGCTCCTGAGGAGCTGAACTTCCTGACCTGGATGATCAAGGCTTCGGGTGCCTTTGGACTGCTCATTCTGCTGCTCTCATTCATCATGGTGGCTCTGATCATGATGAACGTTCTGCAGGTTCGCCGGGACAATTTTGTGCCGCAGGCGTTCATCGAATCGTTCGAGCAGCGATTAAACGCCAAAGACTATCAGGGCGCTTACGAAACTGCTCGAGCGGACGAGTCGCTGGTTGCACGCGTTCTGGCCGCTGGCCTGAGCAAGCTGAACCAGGGCTACGACAAGGCAGTCGAGGGTATGCAGGAAGTCGGCGACGACGAGAACATGGCACTCGAGCACCGACTCAGTTATCTCGCTTTGATCAGCGCAGTGGCTCCGATGCTGGGGCTGATGGGAACGGTTTCGGGGATGATCTCAAGTTTTCGCGAGATCGCCACATCGCCAACAACTCCAAAGCCGTCCGAACTTGCTGACGGTATCTCAACGGCTCTGTTTACAACATTGGAAGGACTGACAGTCGCCATTCCGGCGATGGTCTTCTACGCCATTTTGCGAAATCGGATTGCTCGCTTCACTCTGGAAGTCGGTATGGTCAGCGAGGGGCTGATGGGTCGATTTGCTCAAGCTGGTAAGCAGCAGCCCGCGGCTCCTCCACGTCCTGCTGGCGGTGCAGCTCCAGCGGGTGCTCCAGCCTCGCCGCAACAGTAGTTCTTAGCTCATTTGCAGAACTTTCCGGGAGTCGAGCATGACTCCAGGTGATTTCCTTTTGTTCTGACAGGTCTTGTAATGGCGAAGCGTGATCGATCATCAAGTGGCGCTCCTGCAGCCGAAATCGACATGACACCCATGATCGATATTGTGTTTCAGTTGATCGCCTTCTTTATGGTGATCACCAACTTCGAGCAGACTCAGGCGGATGAGCGAGTCAAACTTCCTCGGGACGCGCTGGCCAAACCGGCGGAAGTCAAGGTAGAGCACCAGGTCGTATTGAATGTGGGCTTTTACCGCGACATGAAGGGCGAGAAAACAGACGCTCAGCCGTGGCTCTTCAATTTTGTCGACGGGGAGCCGGTGCTTCCTTTGTCTTCAGGTTCGCAGTTGAAGAAGGAAGCGAAGCTGTTTGCCAACAAACAGATTGATATCAAAGACGTCGTCGTCAAGGTGCGTGCTGACTCGGAAGTTCAAACTGGCATCGTGCAGGAACTGATCAAACTCTGCCAGGATGCAGGTTTCGAAAAGTTCGCCATGTCGGCGATGTCTGGACCAGAAGAGTAGAGTCTGCTTACCTGAAAACGAGCAAGTCAGCCCCTGATAGAAAATGTGTCAGCCTTAGGAGGCTGGAGTCATGGCGAGAAGACGAAAACAGTCAAAAGGAGAAAAGCTGGAAACGAACATGTCGGCCATGATCGACATCGTTTTTCAGCTACTGATCTTCTTCATGCTGACACTGAAGATTGTTGAGCCGGAAGGCGACTTCAACATCAATATGCCGGCGCAGGGAACTCCAACAAATCCGTCGGATGACCCGCCGTTCCCGGACATTAAGGTTAAGTTGCGCGCGAATTCGGATGGGACACTCGCCCGTCTGGAATTTGGTACGCGAAATCTGGGAAATGGTCCGGCGGCCTTTGAACAGTTGAACATTGAGATTCTGAAAGTGATCGGTCGGCCTGGCGATCCAATAACGAAGGACATGGCGGTCGAAATTGACGCTGACTACCAGCTGCACTTCAGCAATGTCATCAACGCTGTAGGTGCCTGCACAGGTCGAGTCGACAAACGCAGCGGAAAAGTTGTGAAGTACATCGAAAAAATCAAATTCAAACCGCCGACGATTCCCGGATAAGTGTTTGAGGCGGCGAAATTCGCTCCCAGTAATCTTCTAAAGGCCCGAAGCATACGCTTCGGGCCTTTATCTATAGTGGGGCGTTTATGTTTCGAAGCTCTGCCGCTGGTCACACCCAACACACAGGAATCATTCCTCTGTGGATTGTCCTGTACTGTGTAAGCTGGCGATGAAGTTATTCGCGACCGTGTTTTGAGTGAAACGGAGATCACAATGTCGTCGCTGAATCAGGCCCGTGAGCGACTCAATATCAAGCGGCTGGTGTTACAGATTCATGATCCGGCATTCCCGGCTCAGGACGATGAGGATACGGGGCGCGGATCGCCATACTCGAACGGTGCTGTCGAGTTTCTGAATTTTCTGCAGAAGCTTGGCTTCAACGGAATTCAGTTCGGGCCTCAAGGACAGACGGCGAGAGCAACTCCTTGTCCTTACGATGGTCAGCTTTTTCCTCACGACTTTCGATCGATTGCGCTGAAGCCCCTGGTGGATGATCCGTACTGGCGAGGCATTCTTAGTAAGGACACGCTTGAGCGAATTGTGCAGGGACGCCCTCCTGGAACTCACCGAACTCACCATCAGTACGCCTGGGACGAGTTGTCTTCGGCGTTGGACGAAGCATTCGCGTGCTTTCGGGTTCGCGGAGAGACGACGAAGGATGTCGATTCCGACTTTGCGGCGTTCTGTGCAGCGAACGAGTCCTGGCTCGCAAAGAACGATGACGGGAGTGTCGATGCACGAACAGCGTTCTCGCAGTTCGTGCTCGATCGGCAGCGGCGAGTGCTGCGAAATGCGTTTCCCGATTTGAGCCTTTATGGAGACCTGCAGATCGGGATGTCACGCGATGATGCCAATGAGTTCGCCTCGTTGTTTCATCCTGATTATCTGATGGGAGCACCTCCCAGTCGGACGAACCCGGAAGGCCAGCCCTGGGGTTATGCCGTATTTCATCCCGAGCAGATCGAACTGGGACATGCGCAGGCATTTCTCAGAAGCCGCGTTCAGCGCATGTTGTCGGGGTTTGATGGGATTCGGATTGACCATCCGCATGGAATGGTTTGCCCCTGGGTTTACAGCCGCGACGTCACTCCACCACATGTCGCCGTGCGGTCAGGATCGCGGTTGCATGAGTCGCCGAATATTGCCGGGCATCCGGGACTCGCCGACTTTGCGATTGCTCGCGCTGATCAGATCGACGGTTCGATCGATCCCTTTGGTGAAGGGTGGGTGAAGGACCTGACCGACGATCAGGTCCGACGATATTCGGTGCTGATGGATGTGGTCCTGGATTGCGTGCGCGAGGCCGGAGGTGACCTGACGTCGGATGTCGCCTGCGAGGTATTAAGCACGTTGCCGTACCCGCTTCGTCGTGTGATGGAGTTGCATCGTCTGGGGCGATTTCGTGTTGTGCAGAAGACGCAGCTCGACAGACCGGACGACGTTTACCGGATCGAGCAGGCTCGACCTGACGACTGGATCATGATGGGAAACCATGACACGCCACCGATCTGGCTGCTGGCTCGCGGGTGGTGCGACGGTCGGCGAGGAGTCGACTGGGGAGAGTACCTTGCCGAACAGTTGGCCGTGCCGGAGGCACGTCGCGCGGCGTTCGTGCGACGTGTGGCATCGGATCCGGGAGAGCTGGTGCATGCCCTGTTCGCCGCGATTCTTACCAGCAAAGCGCAGCATGTTTCCGTGTTCTTTACCGACCTGCTGGGAATGACCGGTTTTTACAACAGTCCTGGCGTCGTCAACGACACAAACTGGACGCTGCGCGTATCTCCCGATTTTGCTTCGCGTTACGAACGGAAATGCCGAGACGGTCTGGCGCTGGATATGGCACGTTGTGTTGAGCTGGCTGTAGAAACGGTGAGTCGGCAGGTCTCAAACTGACCGGATCTTGCGGGCTGACCGGATCGAACAGGCTACTGGCCGCGGGCTTTTTTCAGGCACGCGACGTACTGCTCGGCGAGAGAGCGGATTCGATTCATGTCGCCGGACACGACCGCCTGTTTTTCGACGAGAGCGGATCCCAACCCAACAGCACAGGCACCGGCCTTAATAAAGCCAGGCAGCGTTTCGAGATCCACTCCGCCAGTAGGGAGAAGCCTGACCTGCGGCAGCGGGCCGTGAATCGCTTTCAGGTGGGACGGCCCACCAGTGTCTGCGGGAAAGACTTTCACAATGTCCGCGCCGGCCTCCCAGGCGGTCAAGACCTCGGTCGGAGTGAAACCGCCGGGCATGATGACTTTGCTGTAGCGGTTGCAGAGTTTGATCACGTCAACATTGACGGTCGGTGTGACGATGAATTCGGCTCCAGCGAGAATCGCCGATCGAGCGGTTTCGGTATCCAGGACAGTGCCGGCACCCAGCAGGATCTTGTCGCCCAGTTTCCTGCGAACAGCCGAAATGATGTCGAGCACGCCAGGGACAGTGAATGTCACCTCGATGACATCGATTCCGCCTTCGTAAAGGGCGATGGCAACGTCGACCAGTTGTTCTCCGGAATCGGCTCGGATGATCGAAACGATGCCAGTGTCGAGAACGCGCTGAAGATCAGACTCACGGCTCATAGATGAGGGCTTTCGCACGATAGGAAGAAAGGCCAGACTTGCTGAAAACTTTACGCAGCGGGCTCCTGCAACTGCCCGATCTCAGGTGTGGTTGTCTCGATGTCGTGCTTGTAAGTTAGACAGCATTTTGTAAAGAGTGAACAGCGCAAACGAGGTTGCTAGAGCCCCCGCATAACCGATCACGGCGGAAAGGAACTGATTATGCCGGAAGACGTAGCCCTGCACGATGAAGACGGGGCCGAATGAAGCACATGCGGGAATGAAGCTAGCTCGGTATTGAGTCGACATTTTGTTCTCCTGTTGAATTCGCCAGCAGGTGCACTTTGTCTTGCTACGTGGTCGACGTAAACTGTTCGGCGAATTCAAGAACCCACAAGTCGATGACTTCTTTGAATCGTTCTTCGTCGAATTCGGCGAGAAACTGATAGTGGGTGCGGTTGAGCATCTCTTTGTTTCGGATCGCTCCCTTGGCCACCACTTCGACGATCTTCGCCGCCTGTGAATATGGCCGCACGAGAATCTGAAATCGGCTGTACTGGTTCGCTCGCGAACCGGGACCGAGGTTAACGTCGTCCCGGCTGATGCGGGCTCCCCAGCCGTCTTCGTCGACGACGGTCTCAAAGCGAAAGCCGGGAAAATGATCGGCCAGCTTCCTCAGCAGCGTTTCCGCATGGTCAGACAGATTCAGTCGAGCCGACGAATGCCGATTTCGAAGCTCTTCTTCTGAGAGTGTCTTTTGTTGCTCGGCTCGTGCAAGGGCGTCGCGGGAGCGGTGTCCGCGCTCGATCGCCTGCTCAAGCCGGTGCTCGAAATCCATATTTCACCCCTGATTGTTCTTCGAGTGTGCTCATCAGGTCGAGCAGAGTCGAAGACACACAAGATCCCTGATTCACGTTGAGCGGGGATTCTAGTAGAGGCGATTCCTGGATGCTACAAGCAGTCACAAAGGACGCGATTCAGACCGTACCTGGTACATCTGTGGCTTGTTTGGTTTTCAGCGGTTGGTGTTGTTTTCAGGTCGCCCCGGCGGCGTAACGAGTAAAACAGTCGCTACAGGGTCTCCGCCCCGCTATTGCGAAGCAGCATGAAACCAACAACCACAACTCCCACGAGAATGCACGTGTACTCGGTCGGGCCAATGTGATCCCACCAGCTCACGAGTCCTTCGCTGTAGTAAGTGCAGTATCTGGTGGCAGTTCTCGTGGCGGAGTCAAACATGGCCGAGACCTCGCAGCAGGTAACGCTGATTCGCGGGATAATCCCGACAAATGAGCCTATGTCATGTTTGTGTTGATGACGCTTCGCTGGTCCCAGCGATTCGCGAATGGCTGTCATCTAATGCGGTCTGAATCCGATTGGGAGCTTGCGACGCCGACTTCAGCGCGGCTGTGATTTGCTGGAGAGGGAGAATTCACGACCGGAATCCCGCACTCGGGTGAGGCTTTTCGACCGTTTCCACAGGTCCGTTTGCGGGGACGGGGGCCAGGTCGCTAGAAACCCCGTCCTGCTGACTTGTACAAGCCAGTTTTGATCGAAGTCTGTCACGTGGAAGTTTGCGTCGTGATTGAACGTCTCGTTTCAGGTGGGCAAACCGGAGTTGATCGGGCGGCGCTTGAGGTTGCTCTGGAACTCGGGATTCCGTGTGGAGGCTGGTGTCCTCGTGGTCGGAGAGCAGAGGACGGGCGGATTCCAGATCGGTTTCCGCTGGATGAGTGCGCGTCCCGAAACTACGCCGTCCGGACGCGTATGAATGTTGCGGAGTCAGACGGAACGCTGATCCTCAGTCGCGGTAAACTGACTGGCGGGACGGCGTTGACGGAGTCAATTGCTCTTCAACACGGAAAACCTTCGATTGTTATTGATCTTGTTACCGAATTAGGCGTCCAGCCGGTTGAGGAATGGATCGCCGAAAATAGAATCCGCACCCTCAACGTCGCCGGGCCTCGCGAGTCACAGCAGTCGGGCATCTTCGCTCAGGCGAGCGCGTACCTTCGAGAATTCTTCAAACGCACAGCAGATTAAAATCGCATCGGAAAACCAGAGCCATGGCTGAACAGTACATCATGACGATCGAGAGCCTCACTCGAATTTACGACGAGAAAGAGGTTCTCACCAACATCTGGCTGGCATTTTTCCCCGGCGCCAAGATTGGAGTTCTCGGCAACAACGGATCCGGCAAGAGCACGCTGCTGCGAATCATGGCCGGCGAGGACAAAGATTTTGAAGGCGAGTTGAGATCCGTAAAGGGCACCCGCATCGGGTACTTTCCTCAGGAGCCGCGGCTGGATCCGGAAAAGACCGTCGACGAATGCATTGCGGAAGGCGTTGCCGAATCACGAGCGATTCTTGACCGCTATAACGAACTCAACATGCGACTTTGCGAAGAGCTGACTCCCGAAGAAATGGAAAAGGTTCTCGAAGAGCAATCGACCGTCCAGGACAGAATCGACACGCTGAATCTGTGGGAACTGGACCGGACCGTTGAAATCGCCGCCGACGCGGTACGAGTTCCGGCGGGCGACGCGATCATCGGAACCCTGTCGGGTGGTGAAAAGCGTCGAGTCGCACTGTGTCAACTGCTGCTGCGGAACCCGGACATCCTTCTGCTTGATGAACCGACTAACCATCTGGACGCTGAGTCGGTCGGATGGCTGGAACAATACCTCGGATCGTTTCCAGGCACGGTCGTCGCGATCACTCACGACCGCTACTTTCTCGACAATGTCGCTGGCTGGATTCTGGAACTCGATCGAGGCAAGGGCATCCCGTACGAAGGTAACTATTCATCCTGGCTGGAGCAGAAGCAGAAGCGACTTGCCGTTGAGGAAAACCGTGAATCGCGGCGGCAGAAAGAACTGGCTCGCGAGCTGGAGTGGGTTCGAATGAGCCCCAAGGCCAGAGCGACGAAGAGCAAAGCGCGACTGCAACGTTACGACGAACTCCAGAGGCAGCAATACGACGCGAAAGACGGCGCCGCTCAGATTCAGATCCCGACGAGTCAGTCGCTGGGCGATCTCGTGATTCGAGCCGAAAATCTGACGAAGTCGTTCGGCGATACGTTGATTTTCGAAGACGTTACTTTCGATCTGCCGAAGGGGGGAATTGTTGGCGTCATCGGTCCGAACGGGGCGGGCAAGACAACTCTGTTCCGCATGATTATGGGACAGGAAGAACCGACTAGTGGCTCGCTGCGAATTGGCGAGCGGGTGATGCTTGCTTACGTCGACCAGTCACGTGATTCGCTGGATCCGAGGAAGACGGTTTACCAGGAAATCTCTGGCGGGCGAGACCTGATTCAGATCGGTACGACAGACATTCATGCGCGGGCTTATTGCGGACGGTTTAATTTCAAGGGGACGGATCAGCAGAAGTTTGTCGATCAACTTTCGGGTGGCGAGCGTAACCGTGTTCACATGGCGAAGCTGCTGCGATCGGGCGGCAACGTTTTACTGCTGGACGAGCCAACGAACGATCTGGATGTCGACACGTTGCGTGCGCTGGAAGAGGGACTGCAGGACTTCGGTGGGTGTGCGGTTGTGGTCAGCCACGATCGTTGGTTCCTTGACCGAATCGCGACTCACATTCTGGCGTTTGAAGGCGACGGCCAGGCGTACTGGTTCGAAGGCAACTACGAGATGTACGAAGTGAATCGAAAGCAGCGTCTGGGCGCAGCAGCGGATCGTCCGCACCGGCTTCGTCACAAGCCATTGTCACGGTGATTTGAGGCTCAGCGATCGGCAGGGCCGAGCTTGAACGATTTTGATGGCTGAAGCCTTGAGAGCGGGACGGTTTTCTGCAGAACCACGTCGCCGACCGCATCCTGCACGCGCATGCGGATCAGCGGATCTGGCCTGGTCCAGTCGATGGTGATCATGCCGAAGTTGATGTCGAAGTAGGTCAGGCCGAGCCGGTACGAATTGATTTCATTGGCGAATCGGGTGCCTGCCTTTGTGAAGTTGCCGCTTGGTGCGTTGAGGCTGCTCGACGTCACTTCGTAGAGCGGGTAGGAGTTGCCGGATCGCTGGGAGTCGATTTCCATGATCTCTGCCAGGTGTCGGTCGCCACTGATCATGATGACGCCGTTTGCCTTAGTGTCACGAATCAGGTGAAACAAACGGAGCCGCTCGTGCGGGAAGTTGCCCCACTTCTCGGAACCGTGCTCGTCAGGGATGACCTGGATACTGGACGCGATCACTCGAACTTCCGCAGGTTTACGAAGCTCGTTTTCGAGCCACTTCCACTGAGCTTCTCCCAGCATCGTGGTCGAACGGTCTTCCGTTCCTTTGTAGTTTCCTCTGAAACCCTCGTTGCGTTCGCTGGGTTCATAGCCACGAGTGAGCGGGCTGCGGAAGTAGCGAGTGTCAAGCAGAATGATCTGCACGCGTCTGCCCTCCGGACCGAACAGGTGCGACGACTGGACTCCCTCCTGCTTTCGCAACGGCGAATCTTTCGCAACTTCGAAGAAGTCCAGGAACAACTGTTGTGACTCGCGTTTCTTCGGGTACTCGACACCGGCGTCGTTGGCTCCGTAATCGTGGTCGTCCCAGGTAGCCAGAATCGGGCAATGTTGGCGCAACTTCTGAAAACCGGGCTTGGCACCCAGCATCTGGTAGTGCTTCCAGAGCAGATCCATGTCTTCGGTGTCGGCGTAGATGTTGTCGCCGATCATCAGAAACAGTTCGGGATCTGCGGCGACGATCGCTTCCCAGATCGGCTGAGGCTGCGACTGCTTCGCGCAAGAGCCGAAAGAAATTCTGCTCAGCGGTTGATTGTCCGCGAATGCGGTGGGAGATACGTGCGCAAACTGGCCAGAAATCAGGATGACAGCCGTGATGACAACACTGCGGTGCATAGTCGTGACTTTCAATTTGAGACGTGGGAGTTCGGGGAGTTTTGATCAGTCTCGTTTCGCAGCGTTGCGATCGCAATCGCATCAGTGACAATCGATGATTCGCTCGCGATGTCAACGTTGCCTCTGATAGCATGTCACGTCGCGGAAACTGAACTCGCTGGATTGTTATCCACCGTAAGGCGTATCTGAATTCTTCCGGGAGAATGTCAATGACCGATCCGATCACGACTCAATCGACGACCGCACGAACAATCGACGAAAGCCGGCGCACGTTTCTGAAGTCGGGCTCTGCCGCACTTGCAGGAGGCATGGCAGTGACAAGCCTGACAGCATTGTCGCCATCGGTGTACGCATCGGGCTCGGATATTCTGCGAGTTGGTCTGATCGGTGCCGGTGGACGTGGAACGGGAGCAGCCAGTCAGGCACTGCATGCCGACACAAAGACGGAACTCGTCGCCGTTGCCGACGCGTTTCCGGAAACAGCCGTCAGAAGTATCGAGCGACTCAAGGCTGACAAGTCGATTGTTGGTCAGATCAAGGTCGCTGATGATCACGTCTTTGGCGGTTTGAATGGTTACAAGCAGGTCGTTGAGATGGTCGACGTGGTGCTGCTGGCAACTCCGCCCGGATTCCGACCGATGCATTTTCGAGCCGCCGTCGATGCCGGAAAGCATGTCTTTACCGAAAAGCCGATGGCCACGGATCCGGTCGGTGTGCAGTCGGTGTTTGAATCGGTCGCGATCTCGAAAGAGAAAAACCTCGCCGTACTGGCTGGCTTCTGCTGGCGATACGAATTTCAGAAGAAGGCGTTGTTTGAACGCGTACTTGATGGCGAAATTGGCGATGTGCGAGCGGTCTACGGCACTTACCTGACGTCTCCGGTCAAGCCGATGCCGCCCGTCAGTACTCGTCCCGAGGGGATGTCGGACATCGAGTGGATGGTTCGCAACTGGTACAACTTCACCTGGTTGTCGGGAGATGGACTTGTCGAGCAGGCGTGTCATACGGTCGACTGGATTGCCTGGGCGATGGGAGATCGTCCGCCCGCGAGTGTCACCGCCGTCGGTGGCCGCCAGCTTCCAGCTCACGGTGGGAACATTTTCGATCACATCGAGCTGAACTTTGTGTGGGACAATGATGCTCGCGGATTCCTGTCGCAGCGACAGATTCCTGGTTGCCACAACGAAAACCTGTGCACGATTCTCGGCACAACGGGGACCGGCAAGATTGGACGCCGCGGCAGCACGATCAACGATCTGACGGGCAAAGAAACCTGGAAGTACGACGGTCCGAAGCGTGACATGTATCAGCAGGAGCATGACGAATTCTTTGCGTCGATCCGATCCGGCAATCACATCAACGATGGCGACCGAATGGTCAACAGTACAATGATGGCCATCATGGGTCGCATGGCTGGTTACACGGGCAAAGAAGTCACCTGGGAGATGGCCATGAATTCGAAGCTGTCTCTGGTACCCGATGTGTCGAATGGCTGGGACAGCAAAGTTGAGTTTCGACCGACGGCACTGCCTGGAGTGACGCCGTTCGTGTGATGACCAGGCTCAGTGTTTCTCGAATGTTCAGTCAGCTCCGGTTGCCACACGGCGGCCGGGGTTGTTTTATTCTCAAAGTCATTTTCAGGAAGGAACGCAACCGTGCTGGCTGGACAGTTCATCGGTCCGGGAAGGATTGAACTTGTAGATGTTCCCGAGCCGGAGCTTCCGTCTGCTCCGACCGAACCTGGCAATCCTGGACAGATCATTTTTCAGCCTGAATGCACGTGTCTGTGTGGCTCGGACCTGCCGTTCTTTCGTGGCACGGACGAGTGGCCGATCGAATTGGGACATTCGCTGCACGAGATGACCGGCACCGTGGTCGCCACCAACGGAAGCCGGTTCAAGGCCGGTGAACGAGTCCTTTGCGTGCCGATTAATCAGCTGGGACTCTGGGAACGGTTCGTCATCGATGAGACTCGCGCGATTCCACTGGATGATCGCGTCTCCGAAGAAGAGTGCATGCTGGCTCAGCCGCTGGGCACGGCGATCTTTGCTCTGAAGAAGCTGCCGAACATGATCGACCGGGACGTGGTGGTTGTCGGTCAGGGACCCATGGGGCAGCTTTTCAATATGGCCCTGAGCAATATGGGAGCGCGACACATCATCGGGATCGATGTGCTGGAATCGCGACTGGCACCCAGTCAGCAGTTCGGAGCAACGGAAACTATCTGCAATGCGGAAACCGATCCCGTTGAAGCGGTGCGGGAAATCCTCGGTGGCCAACTGCCGGAAGTCGTCATCGAATGCGTCGGACATTACGACCAGGCGATGAACCTGTGCATCGACCTGTGTGCTCAAGCCGGTAGAATCCTGTGCTTCGGCGTTCCGCCCGAGACAATCGAAATTCGCTGGCGGGATCTGCTGATCAAGAATCTGACCGTTCACACGAGCATGAATCCGGATTTCCAACGCGACTTCCCGCTGGCGATGCGCTGGATTGGCGAGGGGCGCGTCAACGTCAAGCCGCTGATCACTCATCGGTTTCCGTTAGCGAATATCCAGGAGGCCTTCGAAGTCTTTCGAGACAAACGAGACGGCGCCCAGAAGGTACTGGTCGAGTTTCCGTCATGGAAGAAGTAGCGGTCGTGCCAGTTTCCCGACAGACTTGGCGAAGAACGGCGAATGCTCAGTACGATAATGAGATGAGTAGTTGCAACGCTTGTGAGAACGACTCGTGACGTTGCCTGGTTATTACCTCTTTTCCGGGGCGGGGAATCGGGAAACCTGAAATTTGTTTGGTCCGCCGTTGACAGGCTCAGCACTCGGTTGAGTCCCAGAGAACGGTCGGCAGGGAGATGAATAAGTGCTGAAGCCACTTGACGACGTCCAGAGGACGATCGCGCTGATCGCTGCGGTTTCCGGATCGTCACAAACGGAAGTCAGAGAACGATTGATTGCGGAATCGGCAGAGATTGGCACAAACGTCAACAACGGAATGAAGTCACAGAACATTCCGATGCATGTCGTATCGTCAAAACTTGACGACTTCTACCGCGAGTCAGACGCGTTTATTTACGATTCAACCGTGTGCAACTGCTGCCGCGCAAAGGAAAGAATGCGACATTTCGTTTCATCCCGTCTGCAGCAATTCGACCGGAAGCAGGCCGACATTTTCTGTTTCGGGGATGGTTTGGGATTCGACAGCGCACATCTGGCGCTTTGCGGTCACCGTGTCAAATACTTCGAGCCGTCGCTGCGTTGCCAGGAGTTTTCGAAGCAGGTATTCGAAGACAACGGCGTTGTCGTCGCCAATCTTGAGTCGTTGGAAGACATCAAGCCGCACTCGCTGGATGCGATCGTTTGTCTGGATGTTCTGGAACACGTCCCGCAGCCCGATGAGTTTGTGAAGCAATTTCAGCACTGGCTGAAACCCGACGGTCTATTGTTTGTTCATGCGCCGTTCTGGTGCGTCCATTGGACAAAGTCAACGCATCTGAGGGAGAATCTGCATTTCAGCGGTGATCTGGAACGCCTCTATCAGGCAAACGGATTTGAAGCCCGAGATGCGTCGGTGTTCTGGGATCCGATCGTCCTGCAAAGGTCTGAAAAAGATCCCATCTGGACCGTACCAATGGCAGCACGAATTCGAATCGCAATAGGGATGCGTCTCCTCAGGTTCGGGAGGAGGAACAATTCGATTCATGTGTGGGTAGCCCGCAGGATCGCAAAGCCGCCGAAGCATTGGGTTGCCGCATTACTGGCGAGTTGTGTTGGTGACAATTCGTAGAAGTGGGGGCATGCTATGTTTGCGCGAAAGCCAACGATCTGGCGCAATGGAACCATACTCGGAACGCGATGACTCATGGCGGCTCTGCGAGACAGCGACATCAATCAGGCTGCGACGCGACCGGCAACCTTGTCCGGTCGAGGCCCTTTGCCGCTTTTGAGATAATCGCCCTCACCAGTCGTTTCGGTAGTAGCGAGCAGATTCGCATGACGACTTTCTCTACTCGACTCGTGACGACGATGCAGTCCTTCTTTCCAAGGCTGCAAAGCGACTTCTCGGCAACTTTTTCACTGGACTGCATTCGATAGCCGGGGGGCAGCGAATCGTTGCTGATGTCAAGATCGGCAGCTGAAAACAGCTCCGTGATGGTGACACCCGGGATCACGGTCTGGCAGTGAACATTACTGTGCCTCAATTCCCATGCCAGATGCTCTCCAAGATGCATGCTGAACAGCTTGCTGGACGCGTACGTGGCCATTTCTGGATGGAAGTAACACGCAGATGTTGACGAGACGAATATGACGGCACCGTTGTCACGTTCCAGCATCGGCGGAAGAAAACGACGCGTCATGACTGCAGGGACTACGCTGTTAAGATAGACAAGATCGCGTTGCCATTTTTCGTCGATCCCGTGGAACGGTCCCCGGGCAACGACTCCCGCATTATTCACCAACAACGCAACGCTACGCGCGCCGAGTGTTTTTTCAATGGCGTCAATCGACGACTCTTCCCGCAGATCCACGATGCACAATTCAGTTTCGACGCCGAACTCTTCGCATTCGGCCGCAACCTGCTTCAGTCGATCCTCCCGCCGCGCGACGAGCGCAACATTCATCCCTCTTCGGGCGATCGCCAGTGCGAAGGATCTTCCGATCCCCGACGAGGCCCCTGTGATTACTGCCCATTTGCTTTGATCGTCAGACCAGTTCATTCGATTTCCATCCGAGTTACTGAGATCAAAGTTCTGAATTCGACAACGGATCTGAATTTGACAACGGATTCTTTTCGGTCACTCATCACGTTACTTGCCGTTATTCGGGGTGCTCGAAAATTCTGAGCGTAGCGTCTGAAAACTGTCCCACATGGGAAACACGCGACGCAGGTCTTCAGGGTTGAAGAAATGAATCTTCCCCCAATGTGGGCGCGCATCGAAGTTCCGGATCAACTCCTCGAACGCTCGAAAAGCCCCAAGCTCCTCGTTGCCATTCTGAGACGTGTCTCGTTTCTCGTAAAAGCCGATGTAGCAGGTATCCTGCTGATATGCGGGGCTCAGCCAGATATCGTCTCTAGCGCCAAACCGAATCTCCAAAGGGTATTTACGGGAGATTTCCCCGTCTCGAGCGGCCACCTGAATGGCGCGACAGGCATCGGGCCACTTCTCGGCTGGAATCGCGTATTCCGAGTTGAGCAACGCCGACTTACCACCTGTCAGCCGATTTGACAGTCCGGCCAGTCGAACGCCCAGACGTGGGTAGCAGAAAAGCGTGTCGGATCGACCGGTTCGTTCGAAAGGCGCCAACGTGTCGCCTTTCTTCAGAGCACGCACAAGCCACTGTCCCCAAGCCGCTCTGTCACGGTACGGCCGCAACGTCCCGATTCGACGGTCGCTGGAGTCCGCGATTCGGTTAATGGTCTGAACCACCAGCATTGACTTCGCTGGCTTCCAGCACAGGCGAAAGTGTTCGTTCGACTGAAAAGTGTCGAGGTTGTCCATGACGAAATCGACGTCCAGTTTTTCCAGCTTCTCAGAAGCTAGCGATACCGGTACGCATCTCATTTTGATTTCAGAAATAATTCCCAGTTGCCCCAGCGAAACTCGCACAGCATTCAGCCGGTCTGGATCACTGGCTTCGGTCAGCCGCATCGAAGTTCCGGAAAACTCGATCAACTCCAGTTCAGAAACGTCCGTCGCCAGAATTCCGCAATTACGGCAGGACCCGTGAGTTCCCGTCGAAATCGCACCTGCAACCGTTTGCTCTGCAGTCGAGCCAAGCGTTTTCAGTGCCAGGCCGTTGCGTGCCAGCACGTTGTTCAACCGGTACAGCTTCATTCCAGACTGAACGGTGACCGAGGCTGAATCTCGGTCGATATCAATAACCTGTTTCAAACGGTCAATCGAGATCAGATAGCCGTCACTGCAGACGAGGTCAGACATCGAATGTGTTGAGCCGATCACTTTCACTTCGGATCCGCTCGAATGGCATTCCTGCAGGATGCGCGTCAATTCCTGTGTCGTACGGGGTCGAAGAAATCGTTGAGGCCGGCAGCACTGGTTCCTGGCCCAGTTCCATCGCTTGCGTTGTCCTGTAAGCATGACGGTCTCATTCAGAGTGAGTATTCAGCAGCATCCGTTGTTGCATATTTCCAGTGCAGAGTACAGCGAGGGGCAGTTCTCGTGTCCGTCTGCGCTGGCGCGGCGAGTTGAAGTTAGATCGACGTATCTGCCGTCTCGTGGGTGGTCGGCAACATTATGAAAGGGGAATATTCAACCATTTGGATTTGTCCGCGGTGACCGATCCGGTACGCGATGCCTCGCCATGTAATCTGCCGGGTTACAATGGCCAGGAGGACGGCGATTCCGTGAAGGAAAAGTGACAGACAGGCATAAACGACGGTCGTCACATCGATTCCCCCGCGTGGTATTTCTTCGCCACGTTTCGCTAGAGTCTGTCGTACGCAGCGACTGGCACGCTTGACGCTGAGGACCACGGTTGCCACGTAGGCGATCGGCGCAAGTCCGCAGGCGACCGCAGCAGGAATTTCTCCTGATGCCGCGAGCGCGAGCGTAAGTCCGAGGCACGCCATGGGGGTCAGCAGACCAATGAACCCAAGCAGTGAAATGAACCACCAGCGAGGATGGTGCAAACGGACCAGCAGCAGCTGACGACGGATGAAATGAAAGGCCCCTGCCAGATGAATTGATTCACGGTTCAGGAACACAGCCTCAGGAACCAGCACCAATCGCAAATCAAGTTGTCGAAGCGATTGAGCCAGCGGAGTGTCTTCGCACAGCGATTTCGTCCAGCGGAGCCGATGATCAGGATCCTCGAACACTTTGCGATGAATGGCCAGCGATCCGCCCCACGGGATTCCTGCCGCATGCATCTGTATGTTCGCCAGAATGTTCCACTGGTGGCGAACCAGAGTTCCCGATGCTCTTGTCGGCGGAGCGAACCAGCGAATTCCGGTTGCCGCGCCGACGGTTGAGTCGCACAAGGCGGAGGCTAGTTCACGCAGCCAGTTTTCGTGCGGCGATCCGTCGGCATCCAGAATGGCTATCGCTTCGACGGAGTCGTCGAGTTGGTCGATGGCTTGTTGAATGGCGCTAACCTTCAGGCCGCATGTTGCCCGTGGATTACACAGTACATCGACGTGTAGATGATCCTGCTGATCGTCACTGAGAACTCGATCAACGATTTGCCTCGCGGGATCCGTCGCACCGTCCAGCACAATTCGGACTTCGAATCGTGGATAGTTCTGCTTCAACAACCCACGCAGGCATTGTTCCAGGAACGGGTCTGCTCCCCGGAGCGGCATGATTACCGCAACCCGAGGGAGATCATCGTCTGAAACTTTGGGACGCTGTTTTGTGAATTCTACCGCGAACTGCCGAGTCACCCACCAGGTGGAAACGATGGCGGCACCACACGTTGCCAGGAGCACGAAAGCAAGGTTGATCATTCGAAACAGCCAGTCTGATTCTGGACGCTTAAGAAGACTTGTTTTAACGGATCAGATCTGGCTGAAGTGATTTGTGCCGACATGGCCTAAACTGTGATATCGACCGCAAGAATCGAAGGACCTCTTATCGTCAAGAGATGCCAGACTCCTTGCTCACAGGTTGCCGTATGGAAAATCGCTCAGCACGTTCTCTTCTGAAACTAGAGACCCATTCTGGATATCGCCAAACAATCCGGCTTGAGCAAATCGAGGAACCTTGCCGCCAGGACTGTTGGTCCGCATCATACCCCGAGTGCCCAAAAAGGCGATCAGCAGACAGGAACCTACCAATCGCAACCCGAGACGCAAGCGAGCCTTCTTCAGCTTCGGTCTGGATTTCGTCTTTTTTGAATTCACGAGATCTGGTTAGTCCCGAAGGGATGGCAGCATATAAGGCGAGTAACGGCTCGCGGAAGTGGCGGAATCCATTTTGCTGACCAGCTCGCAACGTCTTCGGGATGAGGGATTCTCACCTGCTGCTTCCCTGATCAACTTCAATCATTGAAAGGCTGACATGCCACGTGTTCTGGTGACTCCCGCAGTTTATCGAGACGGTCATGGGCCGTGGCGTCAGGTTCTTGAAGACGCCGGGTTCGAGATCGTGATTCCGCCCGTCAACTGTATGCAGATCAGCTCCGCGGATTTTCTGGAGCACCTGAAGGGTATTGATGGCACTCTGGCCGGAATCGAGCAGTACAACCGCGAAGTGTTCGCTGGCTCGAAGTTGAAGGTCGTGGCCAGGATCGGTGTTGGTTATGACGCGGTGGATGTCCAGGCAGCGACAGAGCATGGAGTCGTCGTTGCGATTACTCCGGGCACGAATGAGCATTCTGTGGCGGAGCAGGCGATCGCTCTGATCACGGCAGTCTTTCGTGACACAGCTCGTCGGGATCGGGAGATTCGCGCTGGCCAGTGGCGACGCGACTGTCCGAGGCGGCTGGCCGGAAACACGATCGGTCTGCTCGGTCTGGGACGGATCGGGCGAGCCATCATTCCTCGCTGCCAGGGGCTGGGACTGCAGGTTGTGGGTTACGACCCGTTTGCGAAGCCGGGACTGGCTGCCGAACTGGGAATCAGGCTTGGGACGTTCGACGAAATAATTTCGCAGGCGGATATTGTCAGTCTCCACATGCCGTGTACGGCTGAAACGACAAATCTGATTAACGCCGCAACGTTAGGGCGGATGAAGCCAGGAGCGGTGCTGATCAACACCTCACGAGGAGGGCTCGTTGACGAAGACGCTCTCGTTGCATCGCTGACGGCAGGGCACCTGTCGGGGGCCGGACTGGATGTCTGCAAGGTGGAACCGTTGCCGTCGGATAGCCCGCTGCGGGCTCTTGACAATGTTGTGTTCTCACCTCACCTGGGCGGCATCGATCAGACGGCTCTGGATGCGATGGGTATTGTGGCGGCAGAGTGCGTGGTCGACGTGCTAAGCGGTCGGTGGCCCGAGTCCTGCATTGTGAACCCGAAAGTAAGACCAGCTTCGACATGAGGGTGTGGTCGTGGGTCTGGAAAAACTGACTGACATATTGGTTCTCCTGCCAATTGGTGGCGAGCGTGAACTGTCTGACGACTCGACGTTCTGATTCGGTTCTGACAGAATCCGCCAACTGTTCGGACACTGGACATTGATTCGTCGTTATGCGAGCGAATTGGTTGCCATTCTGGATTGATCAGAGAACGTCGAGAAACAGGAGAGATGGCCACTGATGGCTCGACTTGAAGCTCCGTGTCCGTCCTGTGCCGCTCCCGTCGAATTTAAGTCGCGGACGTCGCTGGTAATGATCTGCCCTTTCTGCCAGAGCGTCGTCGCGCGAGGCGACAAGAAGCTCGAAGATCACGGGCGCGTGGCGGATCTGGTCGAAACGCAGTCGCCGCTAAAGCTCGACGTGAAAGGAAAGTTTCGAGGTAAGCCATTTCGGATCGTTGGTCGAGTGCAGTATCAGCATTCTGCTGGTGGGATCTGGGACGAGTGGTACGCTCAATTTCCGAACGGCAAGTGGGGTTGGCTGGCGGAAGCTCAGGGCCGCTTCTACATGACCTTCCAGAAGAAAGTGAAGGATGAAAGCGGACTGCCGAAACTCGAATCGCTGAACGCCGGGGCAAAGATAAAACTCGGTGACAACGAATTCACCGTTGCCGAAGTCGGTGAGGGAACAACTGCCGGAGCCGAAGGCGACATTCCGTTCGACTTTCATCCCGGCGTGACGCATCCCTTCGCCGATCTGTACGGGCCGGACGGGCAGTATGCGACGCTCGACTACGGCGGTCAGCCAGCGGGTTATATCGGCTGGCAGGTGTCGCTGGATGAAATCGGACTGGTGGGGCTGAGGGCGACTGAGAAGGCTGCTCGCAGGATAGAGGCGAAGACAGTCAACTGTCCGCAATGCGCAGGAGCGTTGAAGCTGCAGGCTCCAGACGAAACGCAACGGGTTTCGTGTCCGTATTGCAGTGCGCTGCTGGACTGTGATCGCGGCAATCTTCAGTACCTGGAGACGCTCACAACGAAAGTCACGCCGCTGATCGAAATGGGTGCACAGGGCACGCTGTTCGATGTTAAATACATAGTCATCGGTTTCATGCAGCGGTCGGTGACGTTTGATCGGAAATACTTCTGGACGGAATACCTGCTTTACAACCCGGATGTCGGCTTCCGCTGGCTGGTCCACAGCGATGAGCACTGGAGTTTTGCCGAGCCGCTCTCGCCAGCTGATCTGCATGACTACAAAACATCGGCAGCGTGGAACGGCAGGACGTTCAAGCTGTTTCAGCGAGCGATTGCACGGGTCGAATACGTGCTCGGCGAGTTCTACTGGAAGGTCGCCGTGGGGGAAGAAGTCACCTGTCGCGACCTGATCTGCCCTCCTTACGCGATCTCGATCGAACGGTCGCTGGCTGTTGCCCCCGCTGGGAAGCAGATTTCTGGCGAGCGAGCGAAGATGAATCTTGGCGAGGTCAACATGTCACTCGGAACTTACGTGCCGCATGAGGTCATCGAAAAAGCATTCGCCTTGAAGGCTGAGTTACCACGGTCCTGGAAAGTGGCGCCGAATCAGCCGCTGCCCTGCGACCGAAGAATCTACCTGCACTGGCTGATGTTCGGACTGGCGATGGGAATCATCTACCTCGGTGCCGCTGCCATGAGCAGCACCGCCGATCCGTGGCTGTTGGCCTGGGCGCTGTGCCTGGTGTCTGTTCTGCCGATCGGTGTCGGATTCGTGAATCATAGTTTCGATGTGAAACGCTGGTCCGAGAGCGATTACTCACCGTACGCGAAAGGGGACGACTAACGAATTCCGATTCACGAGTTTGTTATCGAGCGGAAATCGATAAGGGAATAAGGGGGAGCAATCATGCTGTCAAAGCTTTACCTGGGACTTGGACTGGCACTTTGCATTGGTTTGGGATCAGCATTCGCACTTGGCTGGAAGGCCCCGGATCTGGGTCTCTTCGATCGAACGTCCAGCGGCGGAACGGGACGAGGTGGTTTTTTCTTCTCGGGCGGCGGCGGCGGATTCCACTTTGGTAAGTAGCACTTGACGCCTTCCTGTCTGTTGCTGGTTTCTCCATCCGGAATATTAAGGAGTATGAACAATGACTGGTTTCGTAAACCAGGTGGTGGCTGGGCTTGGTGGAGTCGGTACTGCACTGCTGGCTGCTGAAGGAGACGGCATTGCGGCGGCGGGCGGCAGTGGAGGAATTACCGTTGTCGCGCAACAGGCGCTGGGGGCTATCGTGTTCGCGCTGATCGGGCTGGCGGTTCTGGCCCTGGCCATCGTTCTGATGAGCAAACTGATGCCGTTGCCGTTCTGGAAAGAGATTGAAGAAGACCAGAACACGGCACTGGGGATCATGGTTGGTTCGATCGTAATCGGAATTTCGATCATCATTGCCGCTGCCATCCATGGATGATTCAGCTGCTGCCAGGTCGGCGATGGGACCGGGATGGGGAGTTGCGGTGTCAAACTTCACGGAACCGTTCGCGAGCGGAGAAACTGGTGAACGATGATTTTGATGCGGACGATGAGATCGTCGTCCAGCTGGTCGCGGATTCCACGTCGGTGGTTGCTGGAACCGGGCTGGCGATTTCGCCTGAGGCTGGCGTCAGGACTCCGCTCATGAACGACGCGCCGCTGGCGCTGCTCTATGTGAACGTGCTGATCATCGCGACGTGCGGACTCGTTTATGAACTACTGGCCGGCACACTGGCCAGTTATGTCCTTGGGGATTCGGTCACCCAGTTTTCGCTGATCATTGGTGTTTACCTGTCAGCTCTCGGAGCCGGTGCCTGGGTCTCTTCGTTTGTGAAGAAAGATGTTGCCCGGACCTTTGTCGAAGTGGAACTGGGTGTTGCTCTGCTGGGCGGCACCAGTGCTCCACTGTTGTTCCTTTGCTTTGCCAGGCTGGCCTGGTTTCTGCCGGTTCTGTACGGCGTGGTGTTCGGAATTGGCGTTCTGGTTGGCCTCGAATTGCCTCTGTTGATGCGGATCCTGAAGGGCCATCTCGATTTCGATGATCTCGTTTCGAAGGTGCTGACGTTTGACTATATCGGGGCGCTGGTCGCTTCACTGATGTTTCCAATCTTCCTTGTCCCGACGCTGGGCCTCGTACGTACGTCGCTGGTCTTCGGGATTCTGAATGCCCTGGTTGGTTTCTGGGGAACATCGCTACTGCGACCAATTCTGACCGGTGGCGTGTTTGGGTTGAGAGTCCGGGCGGCATGCGTCATCGGACTGTTGTTGACCGGGTTGCTCAACGCGGACTCGCTAACTTCACTGGCTGAGAACAGCATGTTTTCCAGCCCGATCGTCCACACTCAGACGACGCCGTATCAGCGGATTGTTGTCACTCAGAATCGAACCGGGTTTCAGCTCTACCTGAACGGGAATCTGCAGTTCAGTTCGTCAGACGAGTATCGCTATCACGAAGCTCTCGTACATCCTGCGGCCTCGGTTGCTCACACGTTGAAGAACGTACTTGTGCTGGGCGGCGGAGACGGGCTCGCGCTGCGGGAGCTGTTGCGATATCCGAGCGTCGAACGCGTCACACTGGTCGATATCGATCCTGAAATGACTGGTCTGTCAAAGTCGTTCCCTCCGTTGTCGAAGCTGAACGGCCACGCTCTGAAAGATCGACGGGTCGTGGTCGTTAATGACGACGCGATGATCTGGCTGGAGTCCGTCGACGAGCGATTCGATCTGGTGCTGATCGACTTTCCGGATCCGAATTCGTTCTCGCTGGGAAAGCTCTACACGACGCGTTTCTACAGGCTGCTTCGAGAGCGCATTACTCTCGACGCGATGGTGTGCATTCAATGCACGTCGCCTCTGTTGTCCCGCAGAGCATACTGGTGCATTGTCCGCACGATGGAAGCCGCTGGGTTTTACGTCCGGCCATTCCACGCGGCAGTGCCGTCGTTCGGGGACTGGGGCTTCGCACTGGCGAGTCTTTCGGAATTTGGAGCGCCCACGCATCTCGATGATGTCGTGCGCGGCAGTTTGAGGTTCCTGAACGACGAAACGCTGTCAGCCATGTTTCAACTGCCGGAAGACCTGTCACCCATCGACGTCGAGATCAACCGTCTCGATAACCAGGCACTCGTGCGGTATTACGAAGATGACGTCGGGGCCGGTTAAACGTGACCGCTCGCAAATGAGAACCGACCGAGCAAGGTCAAGTCAGCAGCGACAACCAGTATCAGCGTAACCTGCAGGCCAGATTGATCAAAGTTCGTCGTCGTCAAACTCTTCGTATTCTTCGTCGTAGTCTTCGTCGTAGTCGCCGAGATCCTCGTCGTCGTCGAACGACTCGTAATCCTCATCAGCTTCGTCCGTCACGGCGAGTTCCGTTTCGTCGAAGTCGTCCGGAATCACGTCTCCGAAACCCTCGGCTTCCGCGGCATTGCCGGCTGCTGCTGACTGTGCCTCATCGTCACCTGGCTGCAGTGGAACGAACGCTCCACGAGTGTCCTTGTAGAAAACCAGAACGATGAATGGCGTCAGGACGACCAGCGCAGTGCATACCGTCGCTGTGATCGTAATACCCAGCAGGACTGTGCCAAGGCTGTCCGCGCGGTCGAGCAGGTTCCTGATGAGGGCGTAGAGCGCCCCTCCAGCTGGAATTGCTCCGACGAGCGTCATGAAGAAGAATCCGAGTTTACTCACAGCAGCCTCAGTTCAAGCGGGGTCGTGAATGACGGTCCGTCTGGTACTGGCCGAAGAATGACGAGGACCCTTGGTTCGAAAGGGAACCTGAGCTTCCTCATTGTCTAACCAATAGTAACCTTACGACTTTACGGAAGAGAAACACTCGCAGCCAGGAATCTCGATGAAGATTCGAGAACGGGAAGCAGTTCCATTCGTCCCTGCCGGAAGAACCGGCATTTGTTGTCGCCCGAAATCAGGTCCGGTCTGGCTCTCTTATTGTAGCGTTTCAAAATGTGCTACTCGTTCGTCGCCAACGGTCAATCCCCTGTTTCGTGTCGCCTGGCGACCTGATGGCAGGGCATTGATCGGATTTCAAATCCGGCTGATTCGAGAGACGGTCGATCAGGGAACTTGTTGAATTTCGAATTCACAGTGCGGCTTCGTGGATTTGATGACATCAAACAGCGGCCATGCAGCGAATTGACTGGCAATCGCGTTGGCCTTCGGAACGTCGACTGGTCCTGCGTGCGCGTGCAGCAGAAATCTCATCCGCAGCGGAGCCTTGCGGGATGTCTGAAGGGGACCGTTCATGCAGGGCGACGCTCCCATCCAGCCGTCCTCCCGCACATGCCAGTGGTTTGGGTAGCCAGCGTTCGACGGATGATCGAAGTATGTGATGCCTTCAACCGTATCGAGTTGAGCGTTAGTTCTGCCGGTGTCGAGATCTGAGTTCCGGTGAGGCTTGATCGGACCGCTGTAGTCCATCCAGCGAGCTTGTTTGCCGAAGATGTTCGGCTGACCTGAATCGTCCTTTTCTCCGACAAGCCCTTCGCTATTTGTCAGGTGTCCGCCACCAAAGTGTTCGGCGATGGACTTTGCGACTCGTACGGCCAGAAATCCGAAATTGGTTTTCTGAAACTCCAGCGAGTCGGATGTGGGATGGAAAGTGGATTGAAGCTCCAGCAGAGTTTCTCCTTCCGGACCAGGTCGGAAGACCGCGATCAGGACTTGATCAAGCAGTTCTTTCGGATCATGCCCGTCGTACCAGCCGAGCCGAGTGGCAAGAATGGTTTGCTCGTCGCCGTCCTCGTAAACCAGCCAGTTCTTCTGTCGGATGTGGGCCTGAGTGTTGTCACTCCAGAAGTCGATGCCCAGGACTTTGGCATGCGCGAACCAGACAGATCGGTGATGATCGTGATTGGACGCGCCAGGATGCCCCATTCGAGTCAGCGATTCACCGGATGGCCCATTAATTGGGAAAAAAAATGGACGAGGATACTGCAACCCGTAATGCCAGCGCGCCCGCTCCCTGCCGTCGATCTTAATTGTGACCTGGCAATCCGCCTGCGGAACAATCTGACATCGTGGAAACAGATTACTCATACAACTCTCCGTGTTTCAGATCAGAGGACGACTGGAAGTAAGACTTGCCGCAGCCTTGGAATCCCCGGTTTCCAGTGATGAAACTTGAGTGGTTCTGACAGTTCTGCAACGAACCGACGATGTTTACTTTGCGGAATTCGCCCAGTAGCGCGAGTCTGCCAGATCGTCACAGTCTGCCGTCCCCGTACTGTCGCCTGAATATTACCTGGACTGTGATAAAAGATTCCGGTCGTATCGCCTGAACCGTTTTTCCGGGCTGTGCCGTATCGTCATGGTTTTGTGCAATGTGTGGCAAGTGCGTGCCGATCCAATGGCAGCGAATAGTAGTGCTGTCTGCATGGCACCGCCTGTGTGCCCTGCGACTGTCAAACGACTTTGAACGGTTGATCGTTCCATGAGGAACGTTCCGTCGAGTCTGGCTTGCATTAACGTGTGAGACAGCGACCCGACGAGTTGCCGTCGTCCTTCAAGGAAGAAGATTCCGGGAGAAAAAGCAGATGCTTCTTTCCAACATCTGGAAAATCCGGCGGCAGCTTCGAGGCAAGCAGTCGAGAAGACGGATCAGTGGATCAAATCAGACGGCACAGGTTCTCGAAGAGAGGACCTACCTGTCGGCATCGACTCTGTTCGCGAATGGTGAACTGAGTATTGTCATCGAAGAGGGCAATGACAGCGTGGCTGTCCGAACCAATCCAGCGAATCCGTCGCAGGTTCAAGTGCTGGTGAACAACCAGCCGGACACCTCACTGCCTGCAATTCTGGCATCCCAGGTAGAGCGTCTGACGATCGTCGGTAGCGACACCGAGAATCTGATCGATCTCACCGGAGTCACAACGGCGGCGTTTACGTTCGTCGATTCGGGAACTGGTGACCCTCTCCAGATCAGCGTCGATGGTGACAATGGCGATGACACCATCATCGCGTCCGATGGTTTTGATGCGACGCTGAATGGCGGGCATGGCAATGATGTCATCACCGTCAGCAGCGGTCGAGGAAACCTCACGATTCTTGGGGATGACGGCAACGACACCATTACTGGTGGTCTGGGCAACGACACCATTATTTCCGGTGACGGTAATGATGTGGTCGACGGTGGTACAGGGGATGACTCGATCCTTGCCGGCAACGGAGCGGACAGCGTTCTGGGCAACGCGGGTAATGACACCGTCCTGGCTGGTAACGGTACCGACACCATCGATGGTGGTGCCGGCGACGACAGCCTCATGGGCGAGGACGGAACGGACAGTCTGCTGGGGAACGACGGCAACGACACTCTTCATGGTGGTCTGAGAGATGACACACTGGATGGTGGTTTCGGCGAAGACGAGCTTGATGGTGCCGCTGGCGATGACAGCCTGCTGGGCAACTTCGGCGACGATACCATCAAAGGCGGCAGCGGCAATGACGTGGTGGATGGCGGCTCTGGAAACGATAACATCAATGGAATGGCCGGTGCAGACACGTTGAATGGTGGTCCTCTTGACGACTTGATCTACGGCGGTGGCGGAGACGACGTCATCAGCGGAGACGACGGCAACGATGTGATTCATGGTCAGAGTGGCAATGACACTCTCGACGGCGGTGAAGGCCTGGACCGTATTGAGGGCGGCGATGGATCAGATACCGTCTTCGGGGGCGGGATTCCTTCGGCGATTCCACCGGCGATCTCGATTGATGACACACTTGTCGTGGAAGCCGGGACATTCATTCCTGGTCCAAGTTCTACCAGCCTGTTTTCTGCCGAGTTCATTAACTCTGGCGACTTCAACGGTGACGGTTTTCTCGACGTTGTTGTTTCGGACGGCAACGTTATCCCTCCGATGGGAATGGCAATGGACAACGTTGCTGTTCAGCTTGGCAACGGGATGGGTGGATTCGGAGCGCCGATCGTTGGCACAGCGGCTGACAATCCGACCGACATTGCGGTTGGTAACTTCGACAATGCTGCCGGCCTTGATTTTGCAGTCGTGAACAGCAATAGCGGCACCGTCTCCGTGTTTCGCACGAGTGCCGGTGGTGTGCCTGGCATGGCCGCCAGCATTACCGTTGGGACGACGCCGGTGGCAATTGAAACCGGGGACTTCAACGGGGACGTCAATATCGACCTGGTGGTTGCAAACAGCGGCAGTGACGACGTTACCGTGTTGATTGGGGACGGTGCCGGAGCGTTTGCCGCATCGACAATCCTGAGTGGCGGCAATGCACCTTCCGGAGTGGTAACCGGCGACTTTAACGGAGACGGCATCACTGACTTCGCTGTCGCGAACTCAGGTTCGCAGAATGTCGTGGTCATGATCAGTGATGGAGCAGGAGCCTTTCCGACGTCCGTCACGACACAGATTCTGGGCACGTTCAACACGCAGCGAATGGTCGCTGCCGATTTTAATGCCGACGGCGTGGACGATATCGGCGTCGGTGGGGATCCGAGTTTCACGGTTGGCATCAACAACGGAGCAGGTGGTTTCATACTGCAATCGCTGGCCGGAACGGCGAATTCCGCAGCTGTCGGAGACTTTGACAACGACGGTGACATCGACATTGTTCTGGATACAAATGCCAACGTGACAACGCTCGTGAATGACGGGACAGGTATCTTCGGTCTGGGTTCTCAGGTCGCGACAAGGTCAGGGCTCACCATTTCCGATATTACTGCGGGAGATTTCAACAACGATGGTCTGCCGGATGTAATGACGTCGAACGATGGGGGCGGCTCGTTTGTGGATTCGCTCATCAACGATTCTCAGACGACCGTGGACGCCACATTCAATGTGACGATTGCCGGAAATCCCAACTCGATCGTTACGGTCGACTTCGCGGTGATGGATGGAACGGCGACCGTTGTGGACGGCGACCTTCTGAATAATTCAGGGACGTTGACATTCGATCCGGGTGTCACGTCAATTCCGGTGACGGTGACGATTCGAGCCGACCTGCTGCAGGAAGGGAATGAAACGTTTTCAGTCGTCCTGTCCAATGCCGTTGGTGGTGCCATCGATAACGCTATCGGTCGCGGTGTCATTATTGACGACGATGGGGCAGGCAGCCCACTGTTGCTGGTCGACGACGTGACGGTTCTTGCTGAAGGAGATACGGGATCGCAAATAGCGACGTTCACGGTGACGCTATTAAATCCTCCAGGCCTGACAACGGTCAGTGTGGACTATGCGACTCGCAGTGGATCGGCCGTCGCTGGAGAAGATTTCGTCGACACCAGTGGTACGCTGATTTTCGCACCAGGCATGACTGCTCAAACCGTGAGCGTCACCATTGCAGGCGATACGTCTGCGGAAATGACAGAGTTCTTCCAGTTGATGATCAGCAACGCGTCCGGCGGAATTCAGATTGGTGATGCCAACGGGATGGCGACCATCATTGATGACGATGGTGCTTTGCCGACCGGATTGCTGGGGGACACCATTAACGGCGGCCTGGGCGACGACACTCTGACCGGCAGTCGACTTAATGACTTCATCAACGGGATGAGTGGCAACGATCTGATTGACGGCGGATTCGGAAACGACACGCTGTACGGCGGTGGTGGTATGGATACTCTCATCGGCGGAGACGGCAACGATTCGCTGCTCGGTCAGGGAGGGGCAGACGATCTGCAGGGCGGTGCTGGCGATGACATCATCGTCTGGCGTGGCGTTCAGGATGGGAAGGATACCTTCGCCTTCGAAGCAGGCTTTGACACTGTCCAGATCAACGGAAACGGCTCTAACAATAATTTTGTTGTGGGACAGGACGGCAGCACACTGGTGATTTCCGAAGGGTCCAACTCGCTGAGAATCACTGGTGACGAGCTTGGATTTGCTTCGGGTTCCGAAGTGATTCAGGTCAACGGTGGCTTTGGCGACGATACGATCACCATCGAAGACATTAACAATGTTGGCTTCTTCGTTCTGCAGGTGAATGGCGATGCTGGAAATGACACGATTTCCGGCTTTGATGCCCAGGTCGGTAACGTCCCGGTCCTGATCGACGGTGGCACAGGCAACGATACCCTGACCGGTACCGACGGAGATGATTCCATCATCGGGGGAGACGGCGACGACACTGTCGATGGTCGAATCGGAAATGACACGGTCACCGGTGGAACTGGTGACGATATCCTGAACGGCTTCGACGGAAATGACATCCTGCGAGGCGACGACGGCAACGACACCATTGAGGGTGGAGCAGGCGATGACCTGATGGAAGGTGCGTTCGGAAACGATTCACTGACTGGCGGTGACGGCAACGACACGGCCAACGGCAGTTTCGGAGACGACGTCCTCAACGGGATGGCTGGCGACGATAGCCTGCTCGGGATGCTGGGCAGTGACACACTGCTCGGTGGGGTCGGTGACGATACTCTCGACGGTGGTCGTGATGACGACACACTGAAGGGGCAGAGCGGAAACGATGTCATTCGAGGCGATCATGGAGACGACTTCATCCTCGGTGGCGGTGGAGATGACACGATCGACGGCGGCGATGGTGCTGACGTGATCAGCGGCGAAGGTGGCAGAGACGGCATCTTTGGCGGCGATGGCAACGACTCGATCATGGGTGAAAGTGGTGGCGACACCATCGACGGCCACGATGGTGACGACGTGATCATCGGCGGTGGCGGTGACGACATCATCGTCGGCGGAGACGGAGATGATTCGATCTCCGGCAACTCCGGAACTGACACGGTCGGCGGTAATCTCGGCGACGACCAGATTGGCAGCAGTGAAGTCGTTAACGACATGCTGATGCTGAGCGATGCTGACCGCGCGAATCTCAACGCTAAGACATAGACTACGAGTCTGGCATTATGAATCTGACGAGGCTCCCGGCGATGATTCGTCGGGAGCCTCGATTCGTTTCGGGATGATTCAGCAGGCTTGCAGATTTGCTGATCACGACGATGTGAGTGTCGGCAGTACGCTGCTGTCGCCGATTGCTGATTCAATCGGTATTTGACTTGTCAGGGTTCAGACCTCGGAAGAGTCGCCGCCGCAACGGATTTCGATAGTCGGTGAATTCCATTTCTGAAGGCGCGACTTTTTCAAGTTCCGCCGCCAGTTCGTGAAATTTTGCATCCATATCGTCAGCGTAGTGGACCAGCAACGCTTCCGGAGTGCTCGGGGAAATCGGCGACCCCCATTCGGGAAGTCCCTGGTGAGAAATGATGATGTGCTCGAGTCGGAGCACTGTTTCAGGATTGATGTCGGGGATCGTGGCGGCTTTGTTCAGGACGATGTCGCGACCGATGAAAATATGACCTACCAGTCGGCCTCGCGGAGTGTACTCCCAACCTTCCGGTTTGAACTTGAGTTCTTCCACTTTGCCGATGTCGTGCAGAATTGCTCCGGCAACAACCAGCGACTTTGAAAGGGGCGGCTGCATTCTGGTGTAGTAGGCACCATACTTGTCGGCCAGAAAGACCGCCGTTCTGGTCACTGACAGCGTGTGCTCAAGGTACCCGCCCATGAATGCATGATGATTTCGAGCGGCGGCAGCGTGACGTTTGACGGTGTCGGCGTGCTCGGTGAGCAGTTCGACAACCAGCCGCTGCAATGGTTGTTCGGTGATCTGTTCCTGCGCAATGCTAATCAACTCTTCAAACATCTCCTCGCGGTCGTATCTCGAAACCTCAAAGAAATCGTCAGGCGAGAAACCCTGTTCGGCGTCGGCGTCTTCAACCGGGCGGATCCGTTCGATCTCTATCTGCGGTCCGTACGAGTTCTCGGTGTACTTGCCGCGGAGCTTGTAAAACTCGCCGACCTTCCATTTCTCGCTGCAGTCAGGGAACTGCCCGTGATCGCTCCAGATCATCGACGTAGCCGAGCGTTTCGCGTCGCGGAAGGCAACCCGGTAATACGGCTTGCCATCCCGCGTCTGGCTCTGTTCACGGGACGCCAGCACAGCAAAGAAGTCCCCGGACTGGTTCGGAGCCATTTCACACAAGTGAAGAAGTTCTGAGGACATGCTGTATGCACCGAGTGAGGGACTTGAATGAGACTGCAACGCCGAGCACGTTGTATTTGATCTGCATCTGGAACGTGGCAGCGGTGAGTGTGGTCAACGCGCGGCGAGAATCAAGCGTCCCGTTAACGGACTTGTGAGTAGACGGCGATGAGACGCCACTGTCGAGTCGCGACGCTGAGACCTATCATTCGGCCATGACTCGAAAACTAACTGTCCACGTTCTGCCGACACTCTTTGAACCGTGCGATTTGCAGGGAGGCATTGCTGTCGTGATTGATGTATTACGCGCGACGACGACGATCGCTTATGCGCTGGGGAATGGAGCGTGCAGCATCATTCCGTGTGAGACGATCGATGCAGCTGTCCAACTGCGCGACGACGCTCGTGACGCGACTGGCAAAGTAAACGGAGTGAGTGCTCATTTGCTGCTCGGCGGCGAACGTGGTGGAGAGCCGATTCCGGGATTCGATCTGGGGAATTCGCCTTCAGAATGGAGCCGTGACATGGTCGCCAATCGTGACGTTGCATTCACGACAACTAATGGGACGAAAGCATTGCTGCGTGCGGTGATGGCAGACCGGATTATCACCGGAGCGTTTGCCAATCTTCAGGCTGTTGTCACTTTTCTGCTGAGCGACACTCGACCGATTCATCTCGTTTGCGCCGGAACCGTTGGTAACGTGTCGTCCGAAGACTGCCTGTTCGCAGGAGCTGTCGTTGATCGATTACTTGCAGAGCGACGTCGGTTTCACGCCGCCAATGAGGCAACGTTCAATTTGTGCGACGCGGCTCAGCTGGTGCTTTCCTATTGGCAAAACACTGCAAATACGCAGGATGGAGCGTTTCGCGTCCTGGAAACGGGAAGCGGCGGACGGAATCTCATGCGGCTTGGTCTTGAGGCCGATATCAGGATTGCGGCGACTCTGAACCAGGTTGACCTTGTTCCGGAGTACCTGCCACAATCCCGCCGCATTTGTCTAACTGACTAAAACTCGCGTGATTGATGGGTTCGGACGGCGGGCTGACTGCCTGTCGTCTGTTTGTTTTCAGCGCGAACTCTGCCCTCGAACATCGGCTCAAGGCAGTCGGACGGCACTTTGTTCTCGACACTCCACTCGAGAATCTCACACCAGTTTTACGAGGATCGGTTTCGCGATGAGTAATAAAATGGACTCAATTGTCTCGCTGTGCAAACGGCGGGGTTTTCTGTTTCAGTCGTCGGAGATTTACGGTGGTATCCAGGGTTTCTGGGATTACGGTCCGCTGGGAGTCGAGCTGAAACGGAACGTCCGCGAAGCCTGGTGGCGTGACATGATCAACGCTCACGACGCGTACTCCACTCCGGAAGGTGCGCCATCTGCATTCGGCATGGTGGGAATTGAAGCGTCGATCATCATGCATCCGCAGGTCTGGAAGTGCTCCGGCCACTACGACCTGTTTCACGATTTCATGGTCGACTGCAAGGAGTGCAAGTCGCGGTTCCGAGTTGACCACATTCAGGTGGCGCTGGCATCGTCGACCTCCGGTCCCGCACGCTGTGAGACGTATATTCACAACTCTGATGAAGCTGGCTATTCCGGCTCCAAGAAGAAGAGACTTGAGAAAGCAGCAGGCGAAGGCGGATCGGTGTCTGAAGTTTCTCTGGATCGATATCCCGCCGTGTTGGCAGAGCACGGTGCGGATGTCGCTGGTGATCTCATTCCACGCTGCCCGGTGTGTACCGGCGAGCTAACGGCACCTCGCGAATTCAATCTCATGTTCAAGACGATTGTTGGCGCTCTCGGCACGGAAGAAGATGCGGCGTTTCTGCGGCCGGAGACGGCGCAGGGTATCTTCGTGAACTTCAAGAATGTGCTCGACAGCGCTCGCGTGAAGATCCCATTCGGTATTGGCCAGATTGGGAAGAGCTTCCGCAACGAGATTACGCCACGAAACTTCACGTTCCGCTCGCGTGAGTTCGAGCAGATGGAGATCGAGTTCTTCTGCCATCCCGAGACTTCGCAGCACTGGTACAAGTATTGGCGCGATCGTCGGATGAAGTGGTACAAGGAACTCGGTCTGTCCGAAGAGCGTTTGATCCTTCGCGAGCATGACAAGGCAGAACTCAGTCATTACTCAACCGGAACAGCCGACGTGGAATACGCGTTTCCGTTTCTGCCGGAAGGTGAATACGGAGAACTGGAAGGCATCGCCCATCGAGGCGACTTCGACCTCCGTAGCCATATGGAAGGCAAACTCGACGAAAAGAGCGATCCGCTGGTCCTGCAGCTCGACGCCGACGGCAATCCGAAGTGGAAAGGCAGCGGCAAGGATCTGCAGTATTTTGACGACCAGACGCGCGAACGATTCACGCCGCACGTGATTGAGCCCTCAGCCGGTGCGGACCGAGCGACGCTGGCGTTCCTCTGCGAGGCCTACACGGAAGACGAAGCGCCGGACGATCAGGGGAATCTGCAGAAGCGAACGCTGCTGAAGCTCAACCCACGGCTTGCGCCGGTGAAGGCGGCAATCTTTCCGTTGATCAAGAAAGAAGGCCTGCCGGAAGTTGCGCTGGGCATCTATCGTGAGATGAAATCCGCCGGGTTGAACGTGGTGTATTCGCAGCAGGGAGCGATTGGTCGTCGATACCGTCAGCAGGATGAAATCGGCACGCCGTGGTGCATCACCATTGACGTCGACTCCGTGACAGATGGAGCGGTCACAATCCGTGACCGAGACACTCTGGAACAGACTCGTGTGCCGGTTTCAGAAGTGACCTCGGAGATTCAACGTCGGTTGCGCGGCTGATCGTTCACGTGGGGGATGTCTCGTACGTTTCCAGCAGTTCGAACGTCGTTCCGTTCTGGTCTTTCTCAGACAGGATCGGTTTGATGTCGGAAGGCCACTTCACTCCGATAGTCGAGTCGTTCCAGAGCAACGTGCGCTCGTGCTCCGGGGCGTAGCTGTTGGTGCATTTGTAGACGAAGTCTGCCGTTTCGCTGAGCACGAAAAACCCGTGTGCGAAACCGGGCGGAATCCAGAGCTGCCTTTTGTTTTCACCAGACAGCTCGATGCCAAGCCATTTTCCAAAGGTGGGTGAGTCCCGCCGGACATCGACGGCGACATCAAAGATTGCACCCTGCATGACCTGGACGAGCTTGCCCTGGGCCTGCTTGATTTGAAAATGCAGACCTCGCAATGTCCCTCGGCAGGATCGCGACCAGTTGTCCTGGACGAATGGGCCGGTGATGCCAATGTCGGCGTAACGCTGACTGGAATAAGTTTCCAGGAAAAAACCGCGAGCGTCGCCGAAGACGCGAGGTTCGATCAGCAGCACTCCAGGCAGACTGGTTTCCTGGACATTCATGGATTGCACACCTTGTTGTTTCTGGACTGCCGCTGGCACAGGTCGTGTTACCGTTGGCTCAGGATAGCCGTTCGAAGATTCGTTTCTCATTGGAACCGGATGATGAATCACGCTGTCGCTGAGCAATTGGGCCGGACGACCCTGTCAGACGGCGGCGAATGTTAGGTTGCTCTGGAATGTGTCACTACTCCTGTTTCGAGAACACCGTTGCTGAAACAGGCATTTGGCGGAATCGGCAGGAAATCAGCTGACTTTCGGCACTCAGTTACAAGGACGTCGTTCGAAGCTGACGTTGAAGCTGACATTGAAGCTGCTTTAGTATCCGCGGCCTTCGGTCCTCGACTCGCAGCCTGGCAATGTCAGACGTCTGGATCGGCTGAAGTGTCTCTTCTGGGAATATGGCGAATGAGATCCGGCTGGCTCGGTTCACAGCGAAATCGGTTCGATTCTTCTGCATCGGGAGCGCCGTCTGGTGACGGATTCGATCCAGAGTTGCTGGCGTCGATGGGTTCAACCGTCGAGTCCGAGCGACTGGGAATAGCCATTACTCGTACCAGAAACTGGCTACTGGATCAGCAGCACCCGGACGGGTACTGGGTCGGCGAACTCGAAGGCGACACGATTCTTGAGTCGGAATACATCCTCCTCCTGACATGGCTTGGTCGAGGCGATTCAGAAGAAGTCAGACGCTGCGCCCGCTACATCGCGCAGCAGCAGTTGTCGACCGGTGGGTGGGCGATTTATCCCGGTGGTCCGTTGGAAATATCAGCATCGGTGAAGGCGTACTGGGCGATGAAGATCGCCGGACACTCTCCGGCTGAGGAAGCCATGCGGCGAGCTCGGGAAGCGATCCTTGCGGCGGGCGGTGCCGAGAGGATGAACAGTTTCACTCGGTTCTACTTCGCACTGCTTGGGCAGATTTCTTATTCAAAGTGTCCCGCTGTGCCTCCAGAGTTGATCCTGATTCCCTCCTGGTGCCCGTTCAATATCTACGAAATGTCTGCGTGGTCCCGCACCATTCTGGTACCGCTGAGCGTGATGTGGTCGTTTCGCCCGGTTCGCCAGCTGCCTGTCGAGTGGAATGTTCCAGAACTGTTTGTCGACTCCCCTGCCGAACTTCCGTTGACGATGCCGCCGTCCGAAACTCTGGACGAGTTGAAATCGGGTGGCCGAATGAACTGGCGGGCGTTCTTCAACGGCGTCGATCTGCTGCTGAAAACGCTTGAGAAACTGCACATTCGACCTTGTCGAAAAGTGGCACTCAAGCGGGCGACGAAATGGGTGCTGGACCGGTTCGAAGGGAGTGACGGGCTTGGTGCGATCTTCCCGCCGATCGTCTGGAGCGTCATCGCGCTGCGGTGCCTTGGTTACAAAGAAGACTCGCCGGAAGTGCAGTCGCAGTTGGACGAGCTGAAAGACCTGGTAATTTCCGAAGGCGATACGGACCGCCTGCAGCCCTGCAAATCACCCGTCTGGGATACCGCCATCGCCACGATTGCTTTGAGAGATGCCGGTGTGACGCCGTCACATCCCTCGTTGAGGCGAACGGTGGACTGGCTGCTGTCGAAGGAAGTTCGCCAGCCTGGCGACTGGACCGTGCGAAACAGCCAGACCGAACCGGCGGGGTGGTATTTCGAGTTCAATAACGAGTTCTATCCCGACGTTGACGACACGTGCATGGTGCTGATGGCTCTGGCCAGGTGTCTGCCGGATCAACCCGACTGGGATACTGATTTCCTGGTGGATGACTGGAGCCCTCACGACTCGGACAAGGATGCGACAGCGATTCTGGCGGCTCGCAATGCGGACTCGGTTTCTGCTGCATTACAGGTTGACCGGATGCGACCGATGCTCGGAGCGATGCACCGCGGAGCACGCTGGATTCTTGCAATGCAATCGAAAGATGGCGGGTGGGGAGCATTCGATCGAGACAACGTGCGCGAGCTATTCACGCAGGTTCCGTTTGCCGATCACAACGCGATGATCGACCCGAGTAGTGCGGACTTGACGGCTCGAATGCTGGAGATGTTTTCTTACATCAACGTTCCTGTCGATCATCCGGCAGTTCGTCGAGGCATCGATTTCGTGTGGAAAGATCAGGATGCCGAGCACTGCTGGTACGGTCGCTGGGGAGTGAATTATCTCTACGGAACGTGGCAGTGCCTGGTTGGATTGACGCGGATCGGTATTCCGTTGACGGACGCTCGCGTTCGAAAGGCGGCCAACTGGCTGAAGTCGGTTCAACGCGACAGCGGAGGCTGGGGTGAGACTCCACGCAGCTACGATGATCCGTCGTTAAAAGGGCAAGGGCCTCCCACCGCGTCGCAAACGGCATGGGCGATTCTCGGTCTGATCTCCGCCGGTGAGGGAGAATCCGAGACCGTCGATCGAGGCATTCAGTTTCTGCTTGATTCACAGAACGAAGACGGCACCTGGGACGAAGTATGGTGGACGGGTACCGGGTTCCCAAAGGTCTTCTACCTGAAGTATCACCTCTACCGAATCTCGTTCCCACTGATGGCGCTGTCTCGGTATGGACGATTGAGAACGCGTGCCTGAACTGTTGCGGCACGCTCGCCCTGAGTCAGCCGGTTTCGACGGTACGCCGGTTGGCAGCTTTGCCTTCGTCTTCGCAGGCGGGCCAGATCAGACGGAAACGCGTGCCCTTGTTTGGCTGGCTGTCGAGGATGATTTCGCCGCCGTGCTCGCGCAGGATCTTCTGACTGACGGCCAGACCGATTCCGGTTCCTCGCGCCCCCTTTGTTGATTCGAAGATGTTGAAAAGAGTGGCCAACTGCTCTTCCGGAATGCCCGGTCCGTTGTCGGCAACTTCGACCCAGATTTCGAGTTTGTCTGACGAGGTACCTGTTCGGATCTCGACAATGCCGTGTTCATTATCATCGAGTGCTTCCATGGCGTTGATGACGATGTTCAACACCGCCCGGTGAATTCCCTCGGAATCGAACATCGCCATCGGAATGTCTCTGCTGAGCGCCAGCTGCAGAGTGACACCGATGTCTGTCGCTCGCGCGAGCATAAGTTCGTGGATTTCGGCAATCAGTTTATTGAGGTCGCCAGCTTCAAGCTTCGGGCGACGTTCCGCACTGAACGACAGCATGTCCATCACCAGCTGATTGATACGCTCCTGGTTCTTTTCGACGATTGACCAGCCTTGCTGGATCAGCGTTTCGTCATGCCCCTGCAAACCCATGTCGATGAGGTAACTTCCGCCTCGAATACCCTGCAGTATGTTCTTGGTGTGATGGCTTAGGATGGCGATTGTCTGGCCGACGGCGGCGAGTCGTTCCGCCTTAACATATGCGTCCTGATAGCGGTGATTCTCGATGGCCAGTGCCGCCTGGCGACCGATCGCTGCCATCAGACTCAGCTGCGAATCCGTGAATTTGCTGGCGACCTGCTGCCCTGGAACGAGGTCACCCTGAGGAACGCGAGTATCGACGTAAATAACACCCATCAGCTCGTAGTGACCGGGCATCGGGACGCACATGGCCTCGCGAATGCCCTCCTGCACAATACTGATTCCACTGGCGAAGCGACTGTCTGCTCGTGCGTCGGACGTGCGAACTCCCTGCCCCTTACGGACAACATAGTCGACGATGCTCCTCGATATCGGCATGCGGCCTGCCATCGTTCCGCCGCTGATATGTGCAACGGCTCGCGGTTCAAGCTGTCCATGTTTTGGACTCGCGACAAGCACGCAACCGCGGTCGGCTCCGACGGCTTCCAGAGACGTATCCAGAATTCGCTGTAACAGCTGTTCAATTGAGAGCGTCGAGCTGACCATCTCTTCAGAAATGCGGTAAAGCAATCGAAGTTGCGCCAGAGTTTCCGTCGCCTGGTCTTCGTGAACCGCGGCAGTGTGATCAAGCAACCGACGACCTGCATCCAGCCCGATCTTTGAGACGATCTGCGATGTGTCTTCGCCGATATGAGGCGACACGATGTCGACCGGAACCTCTTTCGGTGAGTCTGTTGGTTCTGAAAACAGTAGAACGGAACTGCCGACCTGAATCCTGTCCCCGGTAGTCAGTCGGTGAACCTGCACCGAAATACCATTGGCGAAAGTGCCGTTAGAGCTGTTCCGGTCTTTCAGGATGAAGGCGCCGTCGTCGTAGCTAACGATCGCATGGTTTCGAGACATTTCCGTGTCGAGAATCCGGACGTCATTCCGCACGCCGCGTCCGATCGTCGAATCGGATCCATCGAGTTCGAAACGAGCCCCCTGATCAACGCCTCGAATGACCAGCAATGTCGCCTTTGGCACAGAATGGCTCCCGAGTGTTCAATATGTTTAGTGCGATTGCCACGGTGACGGGTTGGATGATCACGCGGCGAAAGATTCGCGGGTGCGGATGATTTTATCGGACAATCACAATCGAATCATCGCCCATTGCTCCGATTCGGTCGGAAACCTCAATTCGCCGGGACGAGGATTCGGGATGAATCAGCGTCCGTCCAGATTTGGATGAGGTGTTGCGTACTCCGCAGAAAGTACCCGTCGATAAACAACTCCGTGATTTGCGATACGGCACTCGCGACGTGGTTGACAGCAATCAATCCGGCGTCTCCGCGAAAGTTAAAGGAACACTCCGCTACACTGATTGATCCCTAATGTGCCTGTCATACTGTAGTGTCAAGTAGTGTTTCCTGTTTGCGACCATTCGACATCACGTGCGTGTCGACACACCGTCTGCGAAATTGTTTCCAGACAGGGACTACGGGCAGTTGCGAGAGCTGTAACGCATGTTGACAGTATCTGGCGAAACGGCCGATACTGCTGGCCCTGTCTTGACTTGGGGTCATTGTCCCTTCTGCTCTGAGTTTGTCTTCCTTTCACGTCGCAGGCTGAAAACTCCCCGTTTTCCTTGTCTCCTGCTCCCTCAATTTCTTCATTGCGTTTTTCGCGCAGGCCCGGTCGAATCAGTTGGATTCAGACCAGTCTGGAGGATTTCCCGCATGTCTAATGACGACAGTCAGCTTCTGATGCAGGCCAGTCAGATTGCCGGAAATCTGCGTGAACGTATGACCGAGCAGAGCCGACGCGAGCGTCATATCACGGATCAGTTGGCGGCTCTCGATCAGGAACAGCGGCGGTTTCGACTGATGCAGCAGCAGTTCAACGAGGACTGCCAGGACCGGGATGCCGCCCTGACGCGTCGGGAGGGCGAGTTTGCTCAGAAGATCGGCGATGCTCAGAAATTGCTATCGGAACTGCAGGAACGAGAAGCCGAGGTTGCGCGCAGTCACGAGCAGCTGGAACTCGCGAGAAAACGATTGACCGAGGAATTCGCTCGACAGCTTGAGGCTGACCGAGCGGCGCTACGCCATTCGAAAGGGCTGGTTGAAGCTGAACGGAGCGATCTGGTCGCTCAGGGCGAAACGTTACGGAACGAACATCAGGCGATGATGCGGCAGGTTCGTCGAGATCTCGAAGTCGAGCGCCGGCGAGTTCGAGCTCAGGTGGCCTCGGACATTGAAGCTGAGCGAATTGCCTTTGAGACGCAGAAAGTGGAATGGTCTGAAACGAGGGATCGGGAACTCGCCGAGATACAGCGCGAGACCGAGGCTCATCGTCAGGCCGTCTCGCAAATCGAGCAGGAACTCGCTGCACAACGACGCAGAAACGTTGACGAAATTGAGCAGCGTCAATCCAGACTGGTTGAGCAGTCCGAAGAAACGCAAACGAGATTGCAGCGAGAACGCGACGACTGGCAGAGACAAGTCGCCGCCGAACAGGATGAAATCAAGCAGGCACGACTCGAAATCGAAAAGTTGTCCCTTGATGCTGAAGCGACTCTGAGAAGACGTCGAGAAGAACTGGAGGTTCATGCCAAAGTAGCACAAGACGCGGCGTTGGCTGAGGTTCGGTCCAGCTGGGGGAAAGAACGGGACGATCTCAAACGGCAGCTGTATGCCGACATCGAAGCCGAGCAGCGGCGACTCGCCGACGAGATCGCGGTCTTTGATGCTCGACAGAAGCGGGAGCGTGCGGCGCTCGACGAAGTTCGAGACACACAGGAAACGGCTCTGCGGCAGTCCAGGTCGGCACTTGTCGAAGAACGGCAGCAGATTACGTCTCAGTTGCAGCAGGAACGTACTCAACACGAAGCCAGTCTTGAGGCGGCAAGCGGACAGTTCGAAGCGGAGCTGCAGAATCGCTTGCGGTCGGCTGATGAGAAGTTGGCACAAGAGAAGTCCGAGATCGAAACGCTGCGACAGCAACAGCAGCGAGCCGCCAATGAAGCGATTGAAAAGGTGGCAGCTGCTCAACACACTCTCGACATTGAACGTGCAGAGTGGCAGAAACAAGTAACATTGCGGACGGAATCGCTCGCTGAAAAAGAACAGGAGATTCAGGCGGCAAGTCACGCTCTGGACATCCATCGGCAGCGCTGGCGGAACGAGAGTCAGCGGTGCATGGAGCTGACGCGAAAGCGGCAGCGGCAGCTGTTGCGTTTTCGTGAAGTGCTGGCCGAACGGGAACGGTCGCTGTCGCGGGAAGAGAACGTTCGTGTGAAGGCTCGGCAGCAGTTTCAGGCAGAGTTGGCCGCTGACCGGGAGAAACTCGAAGACGAACGTACCGATCTCGAACGGCAGTGCCTGTCGCTCGAAGCTACCCGTAGAGAGCAGCTTGAGAAGCTCGATCGAGAACGGCAGAAGCTCGAAGAACGTTCCTCAAGGCTCGACAGAATGCGTCAGGAGCTCGAACAGGTAAGCGTCGTGAATCTCGAATCACGGCTCGCTGCGGAAGAGGCAATGGCCGAGCTGATGGTCAACGTCGACGAACAGGTGGCAAAGCAACGAGTCGAGGAAGTGCGTGCCGTCGTCGCCGGACAATTTCGCCGGTTGAAATCACATTCAGGTGGTTCCGAAGCGGAGACCGCTCGCCTGGTGGCGATCGCACAGGGACGACTGGAAGAAGAAGATGACCGGTTGCGTACTGAGCGGGATCTGTTTCAACGCCGGATGAACGAACGCGAACGCGAACTCCAGGAACAGGAGGCTCGACTCGAGAACCGCATGAACGACTGGGAACAGCGAGAATCCCGTTGGCGGCACATGCGTGACGACTGGCTCGAAGAAAAACTGAATGCCGAGCAAATTATCCGCCGCCTGCTCGAAGAGCTGTCGACCGGAGACCGAGTCGCCGCGTAACACGCTCCGCTCGCGTCGCCCGTCAAGCGCTACTGTTGACTCGTTCAGAAGGTGAGTCGGCGATGCAGGCGAATTCGAGCTCAGGACGGATACGATTTCCACACGGGTGAGCGAGTCACTAAAGTGGATCTTTTCGAGGCAGCTGTGTCAGCCTCTACAGGATGCAACTTCAGGTGAGACGCTACGATGAAATTCGAGGACGGGCATACCGTCGGAATTGATCTGGGAACTTCGTATTCAGCGATCGCTCGTCTCGACGACGACGGCGATCCCGTAGTTCTGGAGAACAGTCAGGGGCGACCGATCACCCCGTCGATCCTCATTCTGGGAGACGATGGTCGGGTCGTTGTTGGTCCGTCTCCGGAACAGGTTACAGAAGCAGCTCCCGACCGAGTGGTACTCGGCATCAAAAGGCACATGGGCGACAAGACGTTCGAGTTGTTTCACGAAGGGAGGCGGCTTACTCCTGAGCTGATCTCGTCGATGATTCTGACGAAGCTGCGTCAGGACGCAGAAACTCAGATCAAGCCGATTCGCAACGCGGTCATCACGGTCCCTTACTATTTCAATGAGCCCAAGCGGCAGGCAACCAGGCACGCCGGGCGGATTGCCGGGCTGAATGTCGTCGACATTATCAACGAGCCCACTGCTGCAACGCTGGCTTATGCATGGCAGAAGGGCGAACTGGGTAACCCGGATCTTCCCGATAAAGTGCGAACGATACTGGTCTACGATCTGGGCGGCGGCACATTCGATGTGACTGTCGTGCGCTATACACCGACTCAGTTCGAGGTCGTCGGTACTGACGGCGACACGATGCTGGGTGGTCTGGATTGGACCGATCGGCTGATCGACTACGTCGCTGAACAGTTCGAATCGAAATTCGGACTGGAGCCTCGCGGCGATGCTCTGGCGAAAAAAGTGTTGATGGTTGAATGCGAAGCTGCCAAGCGGGAGCTCAGCCTGTGGGGCAAGTCGACGATCTCTTTCGAATACCGCGGACAGTCGCTGGAGCAGGAAATTCATCGCGATAAGTTCGAAGAACTGACTCAGGATCTGCTGCAGCGCACCAGGGATACGACCGAGTTCACACTCGATCAGGCAAGTGTCGATCCAACGAGTCTGGACGAAGTGCTGTTGGTCGGAGGTTCCACATCCATGCCAGCCGTCGCGGAAGTTCTTGAGAAAGTCACGGGGCGTAAGGCATCCCGTGAACTCAATCCACAGACCGCGGTCGCCCAGGGAGCTGCCATTCATGCTGCGATTCTCCAGGCGCAACATTCCGAAGGTCGAGGCCAGGCAGCTGCAGCTCTGCAACGTCGGCTGAGGTCGGTAACCACGAATGATGTGAATTCACACTCGCTTGGTGTTGAGATTCGAGATCCCGACGATTCTACCGTTCGGCGAAATCACATCATGATCCCGCGGAACTCGCCATTGCCAGCTAAGGTGCGACAGCGATTTAAGACGACGGCGGAGAATCCTCAGTCGCTCCATGTTCGACTGCTGGAAGGAGAGACCAGTGATGTTTCCGGCTGCGAATTCATCGGCGACTTTCGCCTGGTCGGGTTGCCGCAGAACCTGCCGAAGGGGTCTCCGGTTGAGGTTGCGTACGGCTACAACGAACGCGGGCACATTGAAGTGACGCTGAGGGAGATGACCGGCAATAGCGCTGCTCAAGTGGAAATCGCCTGGAGCCACGGTCTGGACGAACGCCAGATTGACGGAATGGCAGCGCTTGCTCGATCGTACCGAGTCGAATGAGTCAGGAAGTCTCACCCGACTGAGCCTGTTCATGCACATTTCGCTACACGCTTTGTTAATTCACACTTGCTCTCGAATGGTGATTCCTATGCTTCTTCATCGATTCCCGTTTCTACTTTCGGTGTTGGTTGCAGGCCTGGCAGGTCTGAATTCCACGATGGCCGGAGATGCCGC
>JAQBWV010000481.1 GCA_027624335.1 Planctomycetota bacterium | reverse complement strand
CGTGGTAATCGTGGTCAGATCGTGAGCTGTTTCCGAGGCTATCGCGCTTTTGTGTGCGTGACTGCGGCTTCACCATCCGGCGGCCCCATGTCCAGCGCGACCGAGTTCGTGTTCAGAACATCCAGACAATTGTTGGAACCTGCTGCATGGCGACTGTAGGCGATATGGGCAGAATGTTCCGGTCGTAACGGTTGTACTCTCGGTGTGTTCGGAATCCGTGGTGCGATCAGTTCATGTGTCAAAACTGGCCTGTGTGCGTGTCGATACTCAGGATGCACGACCGGGATGTGTCGGTCCTGCAACCTGTGCCGTTGGTTCTGACTGTGAAAATATTGGCGACTCTGTGGAGCGATCTGCAGTCGGCTTAATTCACCTCGGGCCCCTGTGGACCGGGTGCTGACAGCAATAGCGTCGTCCTCTTCAGGTGGGGCGAGGATCCGGCGAAGCAGGAAGCTTCTGCCCGGACCAGGCGGCAGGGTTACCGCAAAACGAACAATATCCAAACATGGTCATACAGGGAGAGAGCAGTGAGAATCAAATTCTCAGCACGAGCTTGGGTGCTCAGCGCCGCCACGGGGTTGGTGATCCTGCCATCGATGGACGTAGAGTCCCAGGCCGAAACACAATTGGCTGGATCTCCGGTGGAGAACTCGTCCGGCGAACCTCGAATGCTGGTCGAGCGGCCGGCAACTCGCGCCGCGATCAGCACGTCGAAACCTGCTCGACCGTTCTTTCCCAATCTGTTTTCGGGACTGAGGACGAGCCCCGCAACAACAAAATCGTCTCCGCAGCAACTCGATTCTTCCGCCGTCGAAATTGCCGCTCCGGCGATTGATGACGGAAAGAGCGAAGTGCAGAGGCACCTGGACGAACTGTACCGCCGCGAGGGTCGAGAGGCTCCAGTGATGGACATTGGGCAGCCTGTAAGTGCGGCATTAAGCGAATCTGCTCCGTCTGTTAGGACTGGCAGCGTTTCCCGCACGTCAGGAACAGCTCCGATTCAACAGGTCGCATCGAATCCGATCAAGCGATTCTTTCAGAAGATCTCGCCGTTTCGTCGGTCGCAGAACCCGAATGACGAACGTCCTGATCACGTGGAGCCGCTGCCGGCCGCCGCTCGCCAGGAGCAGCTGAGACTTCAGCAGACTCCGATTACTCCTCCGGTAGTGAAAGTTGCACCAGCTTTGATTCCGGAAGGCGAGCAGGAAGTGGTTGCTCAGCCCGCCCCGTCTGGCCTGGAACTTCTGGTGCCACCTCCGCCTGCACCTGCTGAATCACTGGTGGAGAATGTCGAGGCTTCAGCGCTGGAGTCAGTCGAAGCAGAGTTCACTTTTCCGTCAGCACCCTCAGCAGGAGACGACTCTGAGGCGACGGAAACGGCAGACTCAGCGCGACGCCTGCCTGAGTTTCTGCCGGCGGTGGCGTTGCCTCGTGGTAACGAGCCGCAAAAGTTATCGACTGAGCTGTCTGACGCACCGGTCGGAACTGAAGTGGTGCCGGGTTCGGATGAGCTTTTGATCAACCCATTCCCGGAACTGTCCGAGGCCGATGCTGACGGAACTGCGAAAGCGGCAAAGCCAGCGGTTGCCGAAGAGTCGGTTGAAGACAAAGCAGCAAATCCATTCACCGGCCTTAAGCTGGAAATCGAAACGACGGCAAAGTCGCTTGAGGATTCTTCGGTGAAGCAGACGGCTGCGGACTCGATCCCGTTGCCGAAGTTTCCTGAACTTCCTGCTCCGGAAGAACTGACTGCTCCCGATGATGCCAGTCCGGTCGGTCGTCTTCCCGAGATCACTCCTGCAGAGCTACCAGCTGCAAAGCCAGCACCAGCGAGTGGTCCGCACGCGGACAAGTTGCAGCAGATCGCTGCTCGCTCCGAGCTGACTGGTTTGAAGGGCTTCTGTCCGGTTGCCCTGCGGGATTCCCGTGAACTGAAAGATGCTCGACCGCAATTTCAGGCTGCCTACAACGGGAGGATTTACAATCTGTCTTCCGCAGAAGCTCTGGAAAAATTCGAGACCGATCCCAAGGCATACGCTCCTGCAGCTGGCGGGCAGGATGTTGTCCTTTCTTCGTCCGATAACACCGAACAGGAAGGGTCGCTCGACCACGCTGTCTGGTATCGAAACAGACTGTACTTGTTCAGTTCCAAGGAATCGCGTCAGGATTTCGTCGCTTCGCCGGCGAAGTACTCGGTCGATATTCCTGAAGTAAAGTAATCAGCCGGTGACGGGATGCGCCGCTGACGTCTGTCAGTAGTACCAAACAGTGAATATTTCAGCCGAGGCCTGTGAGCTTGCCGCTCGCGGGCCTCGGCGTTTTCGTTCGCCGGGAATAGATTTGCGCAGAAGTGTCACCTTGTTTGTGGAACCGTCGTTAGGGGTGTATGTTCGACGATTGGTTGCTGCGGTTTCCAGTAGTCAGTTCGTTTATGGCCTTCAAGTCGGATTTTTTCGATAACTGTTCGGCGACAATTAGCCTCTCGGTTTAGCGACAATTAGAATTCCGGTCTGGTTCCTTG
>JAQBWV010000147.1 GCA_027624335.1 Planctomycetota bacterium | reverse complement strand
GACCGGTACCGTCGCGATCGACACCGGTAAGGACACCCCGGCGCCCGGAGAATTCGCGCTCGATGCAGTCGTACTGGAAGAGATCATCGACGAACGGGAAGAACGTCGACGGGAAATCAAAACGCTGCTTGACAAAGAAGAGGACTGGAAGGAACGCGCGAAGCTGCAGATCGAGCTGCACAGTCCCACTCCGGAACAGATGAAGAAGTTCGGACGGACTTACGGAATCAGCACGCTACTGCACGTTATTGTGATCGTGATACTTTCGCTGATCGTTTTTAAGACCGGCGAAAAACTCGACGGTGGAGCGATTATCAGTTCCGTAATGGGAGATGACGAACTCGTCGAAGAGGCCGCGGAACTCCCTCAGGAAGTGAAGATCGAAAACTCCACTGAGTCCCAGGTCGAAGTCGCAAATGCCGCCGATCCTGCGGGAGCATTATCGAACAACGTGGGATCAGCGGCGGATCTTTCCGCGTTTTCCGGAGCCAACGTTGGTGGTGGACTGGAAGGATTCTCGGATGCACTTGGAAGCGGTGCAGACAAAATGACGGGAGCGGCCGAGAAGACCTCGGCTTCCTTCTTCGGTTCGAAACAACTGGCCAGCAGCTTTGTCTTTGTGATCGATAATTCGCTCAGCATGACAAGGGGTCGATTCGAGACGGCTCTGAATGAACTTGCGAAAACTGTGATGGCGCTTAACCCGCAGCAGAGTTACTACATCATTTTTTACAGTGACACCGCGTACGGGCTGTTCCATCCGCAGACGGCGAGAAACCTGATTCCGGCGACACCTCGCAATAAACAACTGACCCTTCAATGGCTGACGACGGTTGAGCTGTGCTTGAAAACAGATTTCGCGGAAGCCCTGCAGATGGCATACTTCCTTGATCCGGACGTGATTTTCCTGCTTGGTGATGGTGGCTTTACTGACGAGCCGCAGGTCCGACAGGTGTTTGCGTCGCTTGGTGAGAAAATGAAACGGATCAAGATTCATTCGCTGGGGATGGAACTGGACCAGCGGGGCATTCAAAACTTCAAAGCACTGTCTGATCCGACCGGCGGAACTTACCGCGATGTGGGGATTCATCCGCTGGGTGCACAGATGGCGCAAAGTAACCCGCGGCGACGCAACAACAAACGCGGTCCCATCTGGGGGATTAAACTCAAGTAGCCGACGCGAGCTACTGGATTCAATTGTGCGGACCGTCCATGATCGGCTGTGTCGCGTTCTTCAGATGCCTCTTCGCGCTACTGGTTCCTGATGGCTGACTCGTTCGATCCTTATCACGTCTGGCTGGGAATTACCCCCGACAGTCAGCCGCCGAATCACTACCGGCTGCTGGGGATCGAGCTGTTTGAACAGAGTGACGACGTCATTGATGCAGCTGCCAGCCGGCAGTCGATGGCGCTGAGAGCATTCGGAACCCTCAATAACAGCGAGCTAAGTCAGAAGCTGCTCGACGAGATCTCCGCTGCACGGGTCTGCCTGCTGAACAATGCAGGTCGAAAAAAGTACGACGAGAAGCTGCAGTCAGAGCTGGCCGAGAAGGGGATATCGCTTCCCGAATCCGCCGCACTGGTTGAGCCCAAACCGGGCTATCACCTGTGGCTCGGCATCACTCCGGCACTCCAGCCTCCGACTCACTACCAGTTGCTGGGACTTGCAGCGTTTGAATCATCTTCCGAAGTGATCGAAGCGGCTGCACAAAGGCAAAGCTGCTACCTCCGAGAAGTCTCCGTCGGCAAACACCGTAAACAGTCGCAGAAGCTGTTGAACGAAGTCTCCGCAGCTCGACGGTGCCTGTTGGACTTGGAGAAGAAGCAGGCCTACGACGAACAGCTTCGGCGTCAGGCCGAGGAAGCTGCCGCAGCCAAAGAAGTCGCTGGTGAAGTGCTGATTCAGCCGACAGAAAGCGTCGATGCGGCGGCATCAGTCCCGGATTTGCGTGTTCCTGATGCGACTGTTTCTACTTCCGCTAATCGAAACGAAAAGAAGCATGCAGAGAAGCCGGCGAGCGACATCGTTGTACCCTCGACTCCGGCTTTGGAAAGCGGCGACGCTGGGGCGTTTCCAGTTCTCCAGGATGTGACAAGGCCGACTGAAGTCCCAGATCAGGAAGCGACCCCGGAGCCCGATGGCGACGCACGTCGCAAGACGTTCATCGTCGTTGCGAGTATCAGCGCGGCCGTCCTGCTCGTCGGAGCCGGTCTCTTGTTCTGGTTGTCCGATTCCGACTCGGAAACGTCACGTAAAACAGCTTCGACGAGGGCCAACGTACAACCAGCAGACAAGGACTCGAAAAAGGACGAGGGCAGGGAGCTGCCGGCCAGCGATCCCGGTCTGCTGGCTCACTGGAAGTTTGACGAGAAGAATCCGAACTGGGCGGCGAACGAAGTAAGTCCGCTCACGCTGACGATGCGGGGAACGCCTGAGTTTACAGCCGGGCCGGTCGGACAGGCGATCAAACTGGACGGCAAAGATGACGTCATGGAACTGCCAACGGGATCCGTGGCAGCTCGCGCCGGAACGATCGCCTTCTGGGTGCGTCGTGACAGCGACGACGGCAGTCGGTCGACACCGCTGGTCTCCACAGAAAAATCCGGAACCCAGATCAACCTGTCACTTTCAGACAACGGCCAACCGACTGGCACGGTCGGTCCACAGGCAATGGAGCTGACAACGAAAGTAACCCTCGTTCCGCATCAGTGGTATCACCTGGCGTTGACCTGGCAGCAGAACAGTCAGGCTCTGCTGTACTGCAATGCGGAGAAGATCGGCGAAGTGGAAGACGCTGGTCCGTTCGCCATCCCGGAGAAGCTGATGATGGGAGCTGCTGCCGATTATCAGGACACTGGAAATCAGGCCGTAGCGACGGCTGCTCTTAGGAACAGTCTCGCCCTTGCGAGTTTCGATGATGTGCAGTGCTTTGATCGAGCGCTCAAGGCAGATGAGCTGGCAGCACTCATTAAAGGATCATCTGTAGAACTGAAGCCGCCAGGTGTCTATTCGGGTGAACCGGAGACGCAGTTGGCGGCAGTCTCAAAGGATGGGACCGGTTCCACGATTGCTGAAGAGAAGATGCCTGAGCCGTCAAAGGTGAAGCCGAGGAACTCCAAACCTGCGAAAAAACCGCCGGCTCCAAAGCCGCCTCCGCTGAGAACGGTCCAGCTTCCTCAGAGCGAAAACAACGTGTCGTCTCACGTCTGGAAAAACGTGGAAACTGATCAATTCAGCCAGCTGGTCAGTTCTCGTCCGACTGCCCGCCCGATCTACCGTCGGTTGACGAGACTGGCCGCCGGAACAAAAGAGAGCGCCGGTCCCAATGCATTTCAACGTGTCCGCGGAGTTCTGATCCCACCGGTAGGCGGCCCCTACAAGTTTCACATAGAGTTTGTGGATGTAGGCCAATTCCTGTTGAGCAGTGGCCTGGAATCGAGTGGGCTGAAGGAAGTCAAGGATGGCCAGACGGTGGAGCTGTCAGGCACGCAGACGTATTACTTCGAGATTCTGCAATTGGACAAATCAGGGAAGGGGAGCTTCCGGATTGGGTGGACGTTCCCGAATGGTGCGACAGAACAGCCCATCCCAACGGGGCGACTCGGTTGGACGCGTCATCTGGAAAGCTTTGCCTCACTTCCGGTATCCCGTCTTGAATGCTCTGAGAGTTTGACCGTCCAGCAGATTAAAGATAGCGATGTCATTCTTGCCTCAGGAGATCCACGCGCTGCATCGACAGTCACGGTTGAGTTCCAGTCGGACGTCACTACTTATACAGCTTTCCGACTCGACGCCGTGGTCAACGAAGAGCTGCTTTCCAATGGCCCTGGCCTGGGTTCGCGAGGCATGTTTTCTCTGAGTGAGCTCAGTCTGGAATATCAGGAACCCGGCTCGACGACCTCGGTACCAGTCCCGCTCGACGCTCCTGTTGCACACACTGGTATCCCGGCAAGTCTGGTTGACGGTGACGTGTCGACGAGCTGGAGCGTTCGGGGACGAGACAACGAATCGACTTCAGTCATCCTGGTGCCAGAGAACACGATTACGGTCAGTCCGCAGACAACCTTTCGACTGACGCTACACCAGGAGACTCCTCTTGGTCTGTTTCGATTTCTTGGCACGGCGGCCAGTGCCACCAGGCAAGTTGAAGCGATGCGGCGACAGATGGAACAGGCCGAACTGCCATTTGCTCTGCATGTCAATCTCGGGGGACCGAAATGGACCGACCCGGAAGAGACAACGTGGGTTCCTTCCAGAACGTACAGCAAAGGCGCGTGGGGACACGTGGGAGGACAGCCCCTTGTCAGGAAAGGGCCTGCGTCACAGGCTGTGTGTCTGGACTCAGCCATTACCGGCATCAATGCTTTTCGGGCTGAACTGCCCAACGGAAGGTATGACGTCACTCTGTTCTTCAGTGAGCAATGGGTCACAAAGCCAGGGCAGCGGGTCTTTACCGTTCAGATCGAATCCGATCGCCCGGTTCGTTTTGACTCGTTCGTGAGCGCCGGAAGTGGCAACAAAGTGTTTGCCGCGACGGCACCGATCGTTGTGAAGGACGGCAGGCTCGACATCGTCTTTAAGAAAGTTGTCGGCGCTTCACCGATTCTGAACGCAATCAGCATTACCGAGTGACCGAAACCCTCTTCAGACTCCGGAGCGTTGCTGATGGTGCGGAACAACTCACCCGACGGAAAACGCACTCACATGACGTCGTTCGTGCGGAGAACGCGCAGGCCCGCGAATTGTTTTGCGAGAATGAGGTCGGATTTTCAGCTGAAGGCCTGATTCGTGAGGTCATGTAGCGAGATGATCGGTACGCCAGTTGGGATCCGCTCAGGATTCTCGAAGTCGGTTGGACGCGCCGCAAGACAACGAGATCGTTCACCGTTTATTCTGGAATTGGCATGACGATAAACATGAAGGGAGATCATCCATGCAGATCCTGAACCGGACGAATGCACCTCGATACATTCGCGATGGAATCGTGGGGCATCTACTCGTATCTCCTCGAACATGCGATGCGAGGCACCTTGCCACTTCGTTTGTCGAGATCGCGAGCGGTGGCGGGCAGCGACGCCACTGCCATGACCCGGAGCAAGTGTATTTCATCATTGAAGGTCTGGGTTACATGACGGTTGGTGACGAACTAGCGAAAGTCGAAGCCGGAGATTGCATTTACGTCCCATCGGGCGTGAGTCATGGTTTGCAGAATATTGGTGATGGTCTACTGCGGTATCTGGGCATCGTTTCTCCATCCTTTTCGGACGACGAGTTGAAAGAAGCCTGGCCCGATACAGCCGAGTCGGAATCGTAGAACGGGGAGAGATCGCAGTTGCTGCGACGTGTCGCTGGACGCTGGCGGTCTGCGGGCGGAACGCTCCAGGCTGGTGAACTCGCTTGTGTCTGGAGAAGTTGGATTCAAGATCGAACTGTCCAAAGTCGAGAAAACAGAATTGTAAGCGTGAATCACCCCCTACTGCGAAATGTCGGAGCATGGATGGGCAATTGCCGCGGCCTACGTCGCTGAATAGTGGGCTTGTGATGCGTCACAGACCTGTTGCTCAATGACATACAGTGTGGCCTTGCCGCGTGGAACTCGTGCCTTGTGTTTCGAGGACTCGCCGGGCGAGATGAACAAGCCGTCGCCAGCGCTGAGTTCTACGATGTGCGAACCAAAGTCGATTTCGAGTTTGCCGTCGATCACATATCCAATGTGCCCAGTTCGGCACCAATCAGTCTCCACGAAGTTCTCACTAAACTCGATCAACCGAATTCGCTGATTACCGCGATCCACTTGTTTGACGCGAACGCCGGTCGCCGGTGATTCCCATGGCATCGCGGAAAAATTAATCAGAAGGACGGCGTTCGAACTTGGCATGTTGTCCTGGTTTGGAACTGTGTTCATGTCACTCGCTTCCTGGAAAGCCAATTGGATTAAGCGTCCTCGTTTAGCTGTTGCGCCAGGTAGGCATCAAGATCCGCTCCGCCGCTTCGCTTGAGGACCGTGTCCAACCAGGCTTGACGCTCGAACGCCATCAGCCGCAAGTCCCAGACGCATGCGATCACACCCGTCGGAGTGGCATACGTGAGTCGCGTTGGATCTTCGCAGCGTGAAGTGTAAACGTGATGGTGCAGTTCGTTTTCGTCCGCCCACCAATCGACGAAAACGAAGTTTGAGGTTTGGCCGTCGTGAACGCCAAGGAAGCCGACCGAGTAATGCTGCATCGAAGCCGACACGTTCGCCAACCTCTCACTCGTGACAGCCTTGGCCGCCTCGATCAGTTCGTCACGCGGCGCAGTTCGCCCGCTCGTAATCCCGTAAACTTTGACCCGCCAACCCCCGCGCTGCCAAAGCTCCAGGAAGCGGATCGGTCTCTTCTGGTAGGGTGCGGATGGGATATTCATGGTTTGCTTCCCGCGGAGACCTTTGGACGATAGGGCTAGAAGAGGTATTCCAGGGGCACACAACCTCCAGGCCGATCGATTTCGGGGCCAGCTCGTTCGAATCCGAGCCTCTTGTAAAAATCAACTGCATTTGCTGACGAGTTGACCTGAAGTTTGCCTTTGGGCGAACGATCCCGACAGGCTTCCAGTCCGGCCAGGACTAGAGCACGTCCGATTCCCTTGCCTTGGTGCGAGGGATGAACAAACAGATTCGTCAGGTTCCAGTGCTTTTTGATGAGGATGACACCGAGGATTCTTCCGTCTTGCGAGAATTTCAGGTGCTGCGTTGAATCCTTGTGCTTCAGCCACCAACTCAAACTGGAATCGATGTCGTCGATCAGAAAGACCGCCTCGTCATCCGAGCTTGCCACGTTCTCTTGTACGGCATCCGCGATGACGTTGCGGATTTCTTCCAGATCAGCGACTTGCACGTTGCTAATCATCACGGCTCCTAACGGAAGACGTCGCTGGACGGTGACTCTGTCCCGCCCTTCGTGATCCAGCACGAATTATGTTGAGTCATGCCGATATGCGGAAAGTATGTGGCGGCAGCGGGTGCGGACAGCAGTGTCAGGGTTGTCCTTTGGCCTGCCTTTTCGTGAGAGAAGTCGATCAGTTGTTTGCCGCGGGGTGGCCCGGTTGACGTCGTTCGTTTCGGTGGTGGCGGTTGCTGTGCAACCGGCATGGCTCAGCCACATGTGGTCTCGTCTGCAGCGTCTCACTTCCAGTTTAACCCAGAAGCCTCGTGCCGTTTCGCGGCCCCGTTTGCAGAGCAAACGGGGCCACCCTTCGCTCAACTGGGCTGTGCCGTGAGTTCTCCCCGCTGTTTGTTCACGTCGCACTCCGTTGTCTGCATTCTGCTTTCATGCAGCGCCAGCGACGAAGAACGATGGCTGACTTCGAGAAGTACGTCCACTTCACTACGTTTTCGTGCTACCGACTTGCCGACTGCAGACGTTCGAGACTCTCCACAAACAGGCGTGGATCGTCGGCAAATGTCGCGTGGTGACTCATGGAGCGAAACAGGACAATCTGCCCACGGTACACAGCGGCCGTCGACGCGGCACCGAGTGTTTCTTTTTCGGCTCGTGCTAACGCGACAGGGCAATGGCCATCGGCCAGCGGCCAGTATCTGGTCGGGTCGGCACGAAATGCCTCCAGACGCTTTTCTGAAGCGAAGTGAAGTTTCACGCCACGATGCTCAATGGTGATCGTTGAGGAGCCGCGGACCAGGTCTCGATCGTCGAGCATTGAAACCAGGCACATTCCTGAAAACGCGGTCTCCGCTGCGGGCATTCGTGCAGCGACCGGTTGAGCATCGGCTTTTGCGCCAGTGTTGCTCACAACGGCCTGTTGAAGTTTCTTCTGCTGAGTCAGGCAGTACTGTTCGAGATGCTGACGCATCTGCGCTGCGCGGTGGAAGCCTGTAATTGTTCCCAGAACTTTCAACTCCGGTGAGATAACGACCGTCGAAGGGAATGCCTCGATTCCAAGTAACTCGACTGCTTTCTCGTTCGCATCCGCGTCGAGAATGACCGGCACAAAGCACTCGTTAATCTGGCTAACCACCCGCTGATCAGCAAAAGTCTCGTTGATCAGTTTATGGCAGTAAGTGCACCACGATGCCGTAAACGTGATGAGCATCGGTTTGCCGGTCTGTTCCGACTCGACAGCCGCCTTGTTCAGGTCGTTGCCCCATTTGACATTCGCCGCAGTGCCTGTGTCAGGCAGCGATGCGACGACGGCAAACGCAACGACGACGGCGATTCTGCTTTTCCCGGACTTCATGTCACACCTCAGCGGTGAGTGAGTTTTCAAGTTTGCGGGAAAACGTTCGGCTCAAGCCAAATGTTGGCGTCCTGCCGGACCGATGCCGGAATCCCGATTGCGTTGATTCAGTATCGGCATATCGAGGGGGGCAAACTGTAACCCAGCAGACAAACCGCCCGAGCGATTCTCAACATCCAGTGATCTACAGAATGACTTCCTCTTGTGGGTCGGCGATCTGGATGCAGAATCTGTACGGGGTGAATGTCGTAACTCACTGTAGTTACGAACGTTATCGCGATTTTTATCCGTGCGATTCTATATTCGGCGTAACATCGCCACGGGGAACAACTTCTGCCTTGTCAGCTTGCTGAAACGTTGTTCCCGCAGGACGAGAAGGAACCCACGGAAGAGATGCTCCCGTTTTCGTGTCGTTCCGGGCATCGTTCGGTAGAATGTCACGTGCCGAGTCAAATGCTGGCCCTCGGTCGACTCGTACAGTGGCCGCTCTGTGGCAGCCACTGTTCGCACTGGCGATGCTCGTCGACCGCCATGTCGGCGTCCTGACCTCATTGGTGAGTCAGTAACGTCTATTCGACCTGCACCGCACCGTTGCCGCTGATTTCGTTGCCGTTCTGCGACTGCCCCTTGGCGTTCGGGTTCTTCGGCTGCTGCGGCGCTTTGGGGCCGAGCATTTTCGCCAGCTTCGCCTGCAGATCCTTCACATTCACCCGAGTGTTGACCTGCATCACCTTGAATGATGAATTTGGCTGAGCGGCCATGTCGAGCTGTTCGACGATCTGAGCAACGTTGTTCAACAGACCTTCCGAAGCAGAAATGATCAGAATATTGGCCGTCGGATCGACGCCGATCGAGAGCAGCCCTTTGAAGCGAATCGGCTGTTCCTGTTCCTGCCCATCGGAGTCTCCACCGCCTCCATAAATATAGGTGTAACTTCTTTCGGAAGGACGGTCTTCCTTCTTGTTACCGCGAGCCTCCTGCAGTGCCTTGTCGTTCTCGCTAAGCAGATCGCGGTAAACTTCTTTCAACGCATCCGCGATCACGTTTGCCTTCGAGTAGTGAATCTTGAAAATCTGAGTCTTGCGAATCGAATGAGCTTCGGTCGACTGTGGTTGGTCATACACCTCGATCAGCTCTTCGATCATTCGAAGCTGCTCATCCGACGCACCCTGCACCAGGATCGTGTGCGAGTCCCGGTCCGAAATAATCTTCAGTGGCTTGCGGGCAGACAGACGCCTTGCCCCGCCGCTGTCTCCCGATGATCCGGGATAAAAGCCCCAGAAGGGACTGTATTTCATGCCGCCTTCTTTTTCACCAGCTTCAATCTCCTCCTTGAAGATGTCTTTGAGAATGATCTCGACCCCGTATGCCCAGGTGTTGGGATATTTCAGCTTGATGACTTTCCAGTCTCGTTTTGGCGGCGCGTACTCGTCAAGGACGTCTTCGAGCAGATCCAGCGCGGCTGGATCATCGGATTCCACTGAGATGTCACCATTCGGGCTGATGCGAATCAGGATCGCCGGCGGATCAGCGTCTTCTGTTGCGGAGGCAGACTGTCCCTGATCGGCGGCCCGCTTTGAACGCAATCTTTCGATCAGTTTCTGCAATGCGGCGTCTGATTCCTGAATTGCATTTGAGCGCTCCTCGACAGCGTCACCGTCAACCGATGCAGCGGGCACGATTCGTTCGGCAGGCGGAACCGGATCTGCTGTTGTATCAGGGGGCGCTTCAGAATTTGCGGACCCGTCAGCCTCTTCGGAATCGATAACCTGAGACCGACTGGCCGTCAGAAACAACGTCGGTCGATTGGAATACCCGTCTGGTTCAAAAATGCGGACCGCTCGCGAGGCTGTCTTCTGGGGGGGATCACTGACAGGCTTCTGTTGATTGGCTTTCGGTTTCTGTTCGAGCGGCTTGAGCTGATCAGGAGAGATCGGTCCCAGTGGGACGGCCGATTCTTTCCTGGGTTCGACAACGGGCGGAATGATCTGCAGCTGGTTCCTGCTTCGAGTTGGCCACACTTTCTGCAGTCGCTCCATCAACTCTAGCGCGTCTTCCAGATCTCCAGTTTCGAAGATGCGACGCCGGGATGGATTGCCACCGGGCATGGGCAGTTCGCCAAGCTTAATCAGCAGATCCTGCACTTGTTCAAGTTCTGCTTCCGTACTTCTCAGCAGCAGACGGTTGTATTCCACATCAGCGTCGACCTGAAACTTATCGGTCGAGTCGTCCTTCTCAGAAGAACTGTTGGAGCCGTATGGATTGAAGTAGTAGCTGCGCCGCGGATCCTCTTTCTTTTCCTCTTTCTCCGTACCCATCATCAGGCGGATTGAACCAGCAACGTACTCTGCCTGTAGTTTGCGCAACGAAATTACGTGAAAGTTCCTGGTCGTTCCATCGAGTTTTTCAATGAGCACTCCAACAATCAGATGGTCCGTGCGGGAGCCGCTGACAATGACGGCCCTACGCGAAGTGTCGGCGCGAATCTGAGTTATCGGAGACAGTCCGCCGAGTTCGTGGACAGTCTCAATCAGCTTTTCCGGATCGAGATGATCCAGACGATAGACTTCAGTCCGACTGATCGCGTCCAGCATGGATTGTGACCGCATGGACGGCTGATCGAGTAACTCAACCGCGTCTGAAACTGTCGCAACCTTGTCAGCCGGACCAGTGACCAGAATTACGTTTTCGCGAGGCACCGCGACGATCTGAATTTTCGACTCTGCCGGTGCTCCTTTGCCGCCTTGAGCAGCCTGCTCAATCATCTTCTGTAACTGCTCCATCTGGTCCGAGGAGATCGGGCCGGAGGACGCCTTCTTTACACCCAGCAGCGCGTAGAGCGAATCGACGATATCCTCAGCTCGGACGTACTTCAGCTGGAACTGCCACACACGCCGTTCGATGCCTTCACCAGACTGCTCCTCCGAGAGGACGTCGCGAATCTCTCGCAGATTGATGACTGAATCGATCGCTTCCAGCCGGTTTGTATGAGACAGCGGCACCAGCTTGCCGTTTGGGCTGAGCATCGGTTTCAGTTCTTCTGCAGCTTGAGCTGCCACCAGCGCCGTCAGCGCAAATGACACTTTGACGAATTCATAATCATCGCGCCCGTCGAGCGCGGAAGGAGCCACTCTTGGTACCATCGCCGGGTTGAGCTTTTCGATCTTTTCGACAGTCATCATCTCGCCACGGATGAGAATGGTATAACCTCGCGCCAGCAGATGCCGGTTGATCAGACTGCGAGCTTCGTCCACCGTGTATTCACGATGAGTCGACAGGTTGAGAAATCCGCTTGGCAGTTCCTGCCAGTCGAGACTCTTATTCGACACTCGCTTCAGCCAGGTGATGACGTCCGGCCAGGGTTGTCCCTGAAAGTTCAGCGTCAGCATGCCCGCTTCATTCGGGACGACTTTCAGTTCATCCGGATTCGGTGGCGTCTCTGGTTTGTCCGGACGCATCACGGCATCCGGCTTGCTGTCGCCTTCGGCTTTCCTGTCGTCGGGCTTGCCGACTTTCTTTTCGTCCTTCTTCTCAGTGGGCTGGTCGTTGTCACCAGAAGTTTTCGTCGGCGCGGTTTGTTCCGGTTGTGGGAACTGGAGCTGTAGATTCTTATCGCTACTTCGGCGACCCGAGAACACGGCCGGCCCTGAGGGTGTTTCAACCGTAATCTGCACGCTGTCCTGCGCAATTGCGGGAGGTTGAAGAGTCGCCGGCCCCGCGAGAATGAGCAGGCATGCAACAGAGCCGATCCGTATTGCGGGCCAGCATGGTCGATTCGCAACATCACGAGTCATTCGGGAGTCTCCGACGATATCTCGAAAATGTTGAAGCAGCGTTTCATGTCGCATGGCTGTTCCCGCAGGCTGTTCGTTGTCCGCAGTTCTTCGACGCCGGCAGGCTTGTCCGCCATTATGTCGCGATCACGCAGGAATTCGCAACGACCATCGTTATTACGTAGCGATTCCCGAGAGTCCATTGGCGACCAGTCGGACACACCTGACTCTTACGACATCGGTTACAGATCGGCAGCAAATGGAGCCGTGTACGCTGCGGACAGTTACGTCCCGACAATGTCAGCTTGTGTGCTTGCCGCCGAGCTGGAAACGTCGTCCGACTCCGTCTCAGCGAGACTAAAGTGTCACTCAAAGTCTTCAGCTGCCTGGCTGTTTCGCGTGGTCCATTCGTTGAAGTCTTCCAGGAACCGGGGGGCCAGTGTCATTCCGGGACCTTTCTTGTCCAGAAAAACGACGCCGTCGACGTCCGCCAGCGGTTGAATCATCTGCGCCAGATCGGCCTCGGGGAAGTCCCGGGCGAGGTCCTCAAACGAGACGCGGCCCTGTGCTCGAACCAGACGGCCGATGATTCGCGTACACAGCGGCACGTCCATTCGTTTGAGTCGTTCCGCTTTGTGGTGCAGCATCAACGCCAGGCCAAGCATTCGAGGCGCTGTGAGATACAGCAGGGCGATGACTCGAACGAAAGCGTGTGCGATGCCGGGATCGAACAGCAGAACCCATCCGTTGCCGTTAGCTCGTGCCAGATTCAGTGAAATCGTTCCCGTCTCACTTTCTCCAGCGAATCGATAGGTCTCTTCGAATTGTGATCCGCGTAAGAACTGCCAGACGAACAGAATCACAATAATCAGAAGCGACAGATAATCGATGGCCGTGTACGACAAACCAAGCAGCGGCTTGATTCCGGCCCACAGCGTCACCCAGACAATCCAGTATGTCACGAATCCGACGATCAGCGATCCGGGAACTAGCAGGATCGATCCAATGCGGCAGTACTTCGCTGACCGTTCGATGTATTCGGCAAACCAGCGTCCAAGTTTCTTCTTCGCCACAAGGAACTCCAAAGTCGGTCAAGAGCCTTACACGCCGGGCAGACCGCAGCGGGGTGAATTAACCACGGAATGACACGGAATATAATTTCCATTCTGTGTCGTTCCGCGGCTTGAGACAGCTCCTGTCAGAAGAACAGGTTGTTGCAGGTGAGCAACGCCTGGGCGAGGTGACGCAGTTTCTGAATCGACATTCAAACGCCTGGACGATTGCGAGGTCGCGAAGTGAATTCGCGTCACGCAATCTACTGGCAGGCCAAACAGCCAACCAGACCGAACAGCGCACGTCGGAATCCGGGCGGCGGAATCGCGGTTTCGACTGTGACTTGCTCCTCGCGTTGCTGTTTTGCAACGCTCAACACACATGTTGCTTCGACGCAACATCTCGCCATTCCCGGTAGGGATAGCGCGATCGTGCTCAGCGGATTCAGGTTTCCGTCTTTGCCGATCAGTCCGGCAAACTTTTCTGCCGTCGCCGTCGCCGGAGTGTATATCTCATGACGACGAATTTCCGTCGTTGTGCGCACGGATTGTCGGTCGAGTCTTTCGGCAGGTGAATCGTGCCAACTGTCAGTGGCTGTACCGGCCGTTGAAAACCCACTCAGTGGAGATGCGACTTCACAGAGCAGGATTCCGCTCAACGGTTTGAACACCTCACTCACTCTGTCTGGTGGTGATATGTCAGAACAGTTCGAAATTCATGGCAACTCGGTTCGCTCCATTCGTCCGGTGCGACAGGTTCTAGTAATTGAGCCAGTGCAGCAGCATCACGGACTGCAGGCAATCCTGTTGCTTCCAGGGACGCAGTGTACGATCGGCTCATCCAGGGCCTGCACGCTGACGATTAGGGCTCAGGCGATTCTGCCACAGCACTGTCTGATCGTTTCCGGAGCCAACAGCACCTTGCTGAAAGAGTGGGGCGACAGCACGTGGCTGAATGATCGACCGGTTCGTGAGTCCATGGAATTGATGGAAAACGACCGACTCGCTATTGGCCCGACGGAGTTTCGGATTCGACAGGCACATGCCGAAGAAATCGAAGCAGCCGTGTCGCTGGATGACGACCAGCAATCCTCTGTGGATCACACTCTGCCTGCTGAAGAGCTTCATCGGCAGAGGTCGCAATTGGCTCAGCAGCAGAAGCGGCTGGCTCAGGAAGCAGCAGGGCTGGATGATCGCGAACAATCTCTGGTCGAGCGGGAACAACAACTCGACTCGAAGTTCGAGGAACTCGACGAACAGTTCAAGTTGCTCTGTGAGCGTACCGGGAGTCTGGAGTCGCGACAGTTCGATTCGCAGTTGCAGTCACTGCAGGGCGAAGGCAACGCTCTCAAAGAGGAACGGGTCGCTTTGGAGACGCTTCGCGCGGAGCTGGACGAGTCTCGATCCGAGCAACAGAAACGTGAAGAGGAGTTCAAACAGCGGGAGCGGGATCTTGATCGAAATCGCGCGGCGCTGGCTAATCAGGAGATGGATCTGGAGCATCGGCGAAAAGAGTTTCGTCAGCGCGAGCTGGAGATTGAAAAGCTGCGTGATCAGTACGCCGTCCAGCAGTCAGATGTTGAAGCTCGACGAAAGGAGTTTGATCAGCGTCAGAAGGATCTCGATCAGCAGCGAGCCGCGGTCGACACGCTGCGCGAGCAGTTGACCGAACGCGGCGAGTGGGGTGATGGCGAACTGGATTCGGCTCGCATGCTCATCGACGCCGACCAGAAGGAACTGGCAAGACTTAAGTCGATGATGGATCGTGATCGTCGTGATCTGGAATCTCGACAGAAGGAACTGGAACTGAAGCAGAAGTCGGTTTCGTATGAAGCGGAAGATACCGAACGACGTACGGCTCAACTGCGTGATCGTGAGCAGCGACTGGCCGAACAGGACGAAGAACTGCGGAGTCGCGAGCGGGAACTTGATGAGCAGCTGATTCAACTGACCGAACAGGCGGGAGCAGAGGACGGGGAAGACAGCCAGCACGAAGCGTTTCGTCAGCAGTTACACCGCCTGGCAGGGTCGTTGCGTAACCGCGAAGCAACGTTGCGGAACCAGATCGAACGCTACAACAGAGATATCGAACAGTGGCAGGATCAGCTGGAGTCTCAACGAGCGTCGCTGGAAACGCGACTGACTGAAGCGGGACGCAAAGAAGAGTTTCTCTCGAAGCGAACGCAGGAGTTGGCGGATCGCGAACGCGACCTCATGAAACAGCTCAGCGACGTCGAACGGAAAACGGTCGACACGTCCGCACAGGAAGTGACGCTGCTTGACCTTGAAACTCGCGTCAAGCGGCAGCAGTCTGAACTGGCAGCTCGTGAAGACGCACTGCGAACACAGGAAGCGGAGATTTCAGCACAGCGAAGCGCATTCGAGTTCACGCGTGAAGATGTCGAGAAGCGTCGCTCCGACCTGGAACGTCGGCAACTGGAACTGAGTGAGCGGACGCGTGAGTTTGATCGGACGCTGGCCAGTCGAGAGGCGGAAGTCAGGAGCCTGGCATCTGAGGTCGAGGAACAAAGTGACTCGTTGAAGCAGCGGGTTCTGCGAGCCGACTCACTGGAAAAGACACTTTCCGAGCAACAGAAAGCCTTTGACGAAGCAACGAAAGAGTTTGATCGTCAGAGACTTGAATGGGACCAGCGAGTACACGATTCGGAGGGCCGGATCAACGAACAGGAGCACGACTTCGAGGAACACTGTCGGCAGCTGAAAGCCGAACTCGAAGAGCGGGAAGTTCGAGTCGGCAATCAGGAATGTGAGCTGCAGGAGTTGCGTGACGAAATTCGACACTCTGAAGAACGACTGCGGGTCGAACAGGATGAACTCAGCAGACAGCGAAGCGAGATGCAGGCGTTGAGCGAGAAGGCTTCCAGCACCGAGGGCGATCTTGAGACGGCACGCCAGCAGTTGCTGCAGGATGAGTTACGTGTGCAGGAAGAAAGCAGCCGACTGACGCGGGATCGTCACGAAGTCGATCGTCGTACAGAAGAACTGCAACGAGATCGTTCTGCGTTGAACAAGGAACTTGAAGAACTCGCAGATCAGCGGTTACATGTTTCTGAGCTGGAAGAGCGACTTGAGCAGACCGACCTGAGACTTGGCGAGGAACGCAGTGAGTTGACCGTTCAGCTGGCACGTTGTCAGGCGGAGAAA
>JAQBWV010000146.1 GCA_027624335.1 Planctomycetota bacterium | reverse complement strand
GCCATTTCTTTGAGAAACGCGGCGAATTCAGTCCGATACGCTTTCGCGATCGAACGAGGTTCCGTCAGCGACTCAATCGGCTGCTCCATTCCTTTGAAGAGCGTCGGATCTTCAAAGGGAAAATCCTGCTCAGCTGGATCGATAATCTGAACCACACTCACGTCGTGCCGTCGATGTCGAAAATGCTTCAGCCCCAGCAGTAACTCTGCGGGTTCGTCAAACAGGTCGCTGAAGATGATGACCAGACCACGTTTGCGAATTCGTTCCGCAAGTTCGTGCAGCACAGGGCCGAGTAACGTGTCACCGCCAGGTGTTGCCTGCTCCATGATGTGAAACAACTGTCGCAGGTGAGACGGTTGGCTGGATGGTTGAACGAATTCCTGAACAGAATCGGCAAACGTGACCAGTCCGGAAGCGTCCTGCTGCTGAATCGTCAGATAGGCGATGGCGGCCGCCACGTGCCTGGCGTAGTCCAGCTTGCTCATCGGCGCCGAGGCCGATCGGTAACTCATCGACTGGCTCGTATCCAGCAGCAGGCTGCACGCGAAGTTTGTTTCCTCCTCGTACTGCTTCAGGTAATAGCGGTCACTTTTTCCAAAGACTTTCCAGTCAACGTACCTCAGATCATCGCCGGGAACGTACTCGCGGTGTTCGGCGAACTCGACGGAGAACCCGTGGTACGGACTTCGATGCAGCCCCGAGACAAACCCTTCGACAATCAGTCGGGCTTTGAGATCCAGTCCACTCAATCGCGCGAGCGTCTGCGGATCAAGGTAATTCGGTGAGTCGTCCACGAGTTGCTCAGGCTTCCTTGAACACAGGTGGAATTCGGTTACCGACGGCAGCAGAAGCCGCGCTGATGGGAATCAGTGCCGTGAGCCGACGAACGATTTCGTCCGACGTCACTCCGTCGGCTTCCGCGTTGAAATTCGTCACGATGCGGTGTCGCAGCACCGGTGCCGCGACCGCTTTGACGTCGTCTGTCGAAACATAGGCTCGCCCCTTGAGCATCGCGCGGGCTTTGGCCCCAAGGATCAGATACTGGCTCGCACGCGGACCCGCTCCCCAGCTCACATACTTCGTGATGAAGTCCGGAACGTCTCCCTTCTCACGCCGAGTCAAACGGGCAAACTGCATGGCGTAACGGATGACATGATCGGCCGCTGGAATTCGCCGAACGGTTTGCTGCAGTGCAACAATGTCTTCGAGCGACAGCACTTCATCCACGGATGACACTGTGGTCGCCGTGGTTTGCCGAACAATCTGAAATTCTTCATCTTCATCGGGATAATCAACGAACACCTGAAACATGAACCGGTCCAACTGAGCCTCCGGAAGCGGATAGGTTCCTTCCTGCTCGATTGGATTCTGAGTCGCCAGCACGAAGAATGGCTCCTGCAGACGATGCCGTTTTCCGCCAGCGGTCACCTGGTGCTCCTGCATGGCTTCGAGCAGAGCCGCCTGAGTCTTCGGAGGCGTGCGGTTTATTTCGTCGGCCAGTAACACGTTGGTAAAAATCGGCCCTTCGATAAAGCGAAACTCGCGAGCCCCCGTTGTGCGGTCTTCCTGAATGACCTCCGTGCCGGTGATGTCACTCGGCATCAGGTCCGGAGTGAACTGAACCCGGTTAAACGACAGACTCAAGGTATCGGCCAGGGTCCGGACCATCAGTGTCTTGGCGAGACCCGGCACACCGACGAGCAGACAATGCCCGCCAGCAAACATCGCAACCAACAGCTCTTCGATCACTTGAGTCTGTCCGATGATGACGTGCGACAGCTCGCTGGTAATTCGAGCAGCGGCGTCAGCGAGCTGTTCAACAGCCTGCAGATCCGAATCATTGACGACGTCAGCGGATGAGTGATCAGTCACAGTATTTCTTTCTCAGAAGCCTTTCAGGTGAACGCCAAACCTGCCGGGAACGTTACCCGTCTGGACCCCGGCACGTAAAGCGGCAGGACAAGTTCAGTTGGCATTGGATCAGTCCCAGTTCTGTTGCGGAATGTTGCCCTGGACGATCTCCAGGACGGCGTCGTGGAGTTTTCCGTTGGATGCCAGGACGCTGCTCTTAGTGAGCGGCAAATCCGCTCCCCGGCAGTTGGTCACACGACCGCCAGCCTCTTCCACAAACAAACGTCCGGCGGCGAAATCCCAGGGCGACAGTTCATACTCGAAGAAGGCTCCGAATTGTCCGCAACCCACCTGACAGAGGTCCAGAGACGCCGTTCCGAACCGGCGGATGCCGTGAATCTTCTGCTGAAACAGGTCACGGATCGAAGCCAGTGTCGCTTCCATCATCGCGCCCCGGTCGTAGTAAAAACCGACTCCAACCAGCGTCTCGCTCAGCGACGCGTGATCGGCAACTTCCACGCGAACTCCATTGGCGAAGGCACCCTCACTTCGAACGGCGTGAAACCAATCCCCACGAGCCGGATTAAAGATGACTCCAAGTATGGGCTGGCTGCGCTGATAAAAGGCAATCGAAACGGCGAAGTGGGGCAGGTCATGCGCAAAATTCGTGGTGCCGTCGAGAGGGTCGATCACCCAGAGAAAATCAGAATTCGGATCAACATCCGCAGCACCTGCGCTCTGACCTTCCTCGCCAATAATCACGTGGTCAGGAAATGTGGACCGGATAACGTCAACAATGGCGCGTTCCGATTCGACATCCGCATCCGATACGAAGTCACAATCCTGCTTCGCACGCATCTCGATCCCCTGCCGAAAGTATCCGGCAAGAATCGCGCCCCCCGCTCGAGCCGCCTCTCTGGCAACTTCAAGTTCACGCATTTGTCTTCGCCTCTCTTCTGATTCGTAAGCCTCTGCCGCAAGTATTCCTCTTCAACGTCGGTTGTGAGTCACCTGCCAATCGCAACCTGCGGCACCGTTAGTTGCTCTTCTTCTTCGAGCTCTTCTTGAGAGGTTTCTCGTCGGACCTGGCGTTCTCGTAGGGTGCCTCGGGTGCGTGCGTCGCTGGCAGTAAGGCGGACAGCTCTTTTTGTACTGAGGCGAACTCAGGTTTGCCGGCCAGGTTCGACCATTCCATCGCATCGCGGTCGTGGTCGTACAGTTCTTCACTGCCGTCAGCGTAGCGGATATATCGCCATCGTTCGGTTCGTACGGCGTCGTTCTTTCGACCGTGGGATGTGATCGCCGGGTGGTTCCATTCCTTCTGTGGATTCTTCAGTAAAGGAATCAGACTTTCGCCTTCAAGGTGATCGCCGATCGGCAGTCCGCACAGTTCGCTCAACGTCGGATAGACATCGACGAAATCAACGGTCCGGCCGCATCTTGAATCCGGGGCAGTTATTCCCGGCGCGATAATCACCAGCGGCGCTCGGCAGGCTTCTTCCCACAGGGAAAACTTTCGCCAGTGATGCTTCTCTCCCAGATGCCAGCCGTGATCGCCCCACAGCACAATGATCGTGTTCCTGGCATGCTCACTTTTGTCGAGAGCCTGAATCAATCGACCCACCTGACCATCTGCAAAGCGAATACTCGCCAGATATGCCTGAACGGCGTATCGCCAGTTGTCGGTATTGAGAATTGTCGCATGGTCGCCATCAGGACGAGCCATTTTCACTCCCGCTGGTGAGAGATCGTCCAGATCAGACTCCAGTACTTCCGGCAACGTAAGTTTGTCGTGAGGAAACAGGTCGTAGTATTTTCGCGGAACCTGCCACGGCATGTGCGGGCGATAAATTCCACAAGCCAGAAAGAACGGTTTCTCATGTTTCTGGTCGAGAAAGTTGATCGCGTAGTCCACCATTCTGTAGTCGTTCATTTCGGAGTCATCGGCGTCGAGCACTCCCCAGACGATGCCACCGGCCTTGCTGTGAGCATCCTGCAGTACGGCCTGAGTCGGCTTTGGATCGCCTCCTTTCTTCAGGTAATGATGCCACGAAGCATCATCGTCGTACCTTCCGTGAAAAATCTTGCCGCATCCAGTCGCGTGATAACCGTGTTTCATGAAATGCTGCGGCAAAGTGACAGTGTCCTTCAACACAGGTCTCCACGGCTGAGGATTCACGTAGATGCCCGTCGTGGACGGTCGCATGCCGGTCATCATTGCAACTCGAGACGGGTTGCAAGCTGGAGCGGAACAGTACGATCGCGTAAAAAGACATCCTCGTTTTGCCAGTGCGTCGATGTTGGGAGACGAGCCGTCCGGATGGCCGCCAAGACACCCGATCCAGTCGTTCAAGTCGTCGACCGCGACAAACAGTACGTTTGGCCGCTCGGCGCTCGAAGCAGCTGAAGCCATCACGGCAACCAGTAAGAGGGCACAATACAGTGCGACAAAACGCGACATCTCAAGCTCCTTGCGGAAAATGAATTTCTGAAGCATCCACAGGCAAGGATGATTCCCGATCGCGAATCAGCTATCAAGGACACTGACTGTCCGATCTGCTGGTGGATCGCGAATGCTTGTCGTTCGCCGTTTTAAGACTTGTCTGGAGCTCACGATGGCCAATGAACAATTTCGACGTCAGCTCCTGAATGGACTTGGAGGCGACTGGCCGGAACCGTGTCCGCTCAACGTTCGACATCGGGAAACGACGAAGGCAGAGGGGTTTCGTATCGAATCGCTCTACTACGACGCCGAACCGGACGACGCGATTCCGGCACTGCTGCTCGTGCCTGATTGTGCGACAGACGACAATCCGGTTCCGGCGATCTGCATCTGGCATCAGCACGCGGGACAGTGGCACCTGGGCAAGGGCGAGCCGGCCGGACTTTCCGGTGACCCGATGCACCACACCGGTGCTGCCCTCGCTCGCGAGGGCTACGTTGTTCTTTGCCCTGATGCTTTGTGTTTCGAAGAGAGGCAGGACGCCACGGGAAAACTCAAAGGCGGCAACTATGAGCGGTTTGAATTCCTCCGCTATGTCGTTGAGGGTAAATCCATGGCGTGGAAAAACATTCTCGACATGAAACGAGCCGTCGACTTCCTGCAGAGCCGATCAGACGTTCTTGGCGAAAAGATCGGTTGCTACGGGCACTCGATGGGTTCAACTCATACCTGGCTGGTCGGCCCGTGGGAGCCGCGCATCAAATGTCTGGTCGGCAACTGCTGCCTGCCGACATATAAAGCGATGCATCGCGGGCACATGCTGCACTGCTTTCCGAATTTCGTTCCGGGCATCTTTCCCGAGCATGATACGCCGGACATCGCCGGGTTGATCGCTCCCCGGGCGCTTCATCTGAATTTTGGGGAACTGGATGGCGGCTCGCCGATCGACGAAGTGCTGCGAGGCATCGAGGTCATCTCGCAGGCGTACTCGCAGGCCAACGCGGCTGCCAACTTTACACACTACATCGAAGAGGGAGCCGGTCACGTCCTGTCCGACGAGATGTGGGCACGCACGAAGAAGTGTTTTTCACAGCACCTGCTGTAGGCAGTTCTCCGGAGTCATTGATGAATCGCCTTCAGGTTTGCGTCGCGTTCGCTGTTCTGGTTGCAGCACCGCACGTTGCACGTTCAGAGAAACAGCCCAACGTCGTGCTGATCATCTCGGACGACCAGACGTATTCTGATTTTGGCTTCATGGGCAACGCCGACGTGCTGACGCCGAATCTCGACCGTCTGGCAAGCCAGTCAGCGCGGTACGTCAACGGATACGTTCCCAGCAGCGTGTGCCGACCGTCTCTGGTAAGCATTCTGACCGGGCTTTACCCGCATCAGCACGGCATCTATTTCAATCACCCGCCACCCGGCTTTGGTGCGCTGACGAGATCGCCAGACATCGGCAAGGCGGAGTTCGATGCGTTTCGTGAGGAAGCGGCGACGTTGATCCGAACAGTGCCGACTCTGCCGCTGCGACTCGCCGCGTCGGGGTATCGATGTTTTCAGACCGGCAAGTACTGGGAAGGTCATTGGAAGAATGCGGGATTCACCGAGGGCATGACAACGGCCGAACCGTCACCCGGCGCGAAGAACGGCAATAAGACACTCGCCAACGGAGATGTTGTCGCCCACGGAAACGGCGATCACGGACTGACCATCGGGCGGGAGACCATGCAGCCGATTTACGACTTCATCGACGACTGCAACGAGACGCCGTTCATGGTCTGGTATGCGCCGTTTCTGCCGCACACGCCGCATGATTCGCCAAAGAAGTATTTCGACCTGTACCAGGATCGCACCAGTATTCCGAAACATCGCGTGCCGTACTACGCGGCCATTTCGCAGTTCGATGACACGGTGGGAAACCTGCTGAACTTTGTCGACGAGCGAGGTCTCACCAACGACACAATCTTCGTCTTCGTCGTCGACAACGGCTGGGAAGCGGATCTGGCGCGATATCGAAGTGCGATCCGAGAGTGGGACCACACCAAACGCAGCAAGCGGGCACCGTTCGATTTCGGGCTCCGCACGCCAATCCTGATTCGCTGGTCAGGTCGGACCAAAGCGGCGACTTACCAGGCACCCGTCAGCAGCATCGATCTTCTACCGACATTGCTGGCCGCCACCCGGATAGCAACCACGTCCGAAAAGTGGCCGGGGCAGAATCTGTGGCCCAGCGCGACCGGATCGAGTTTGCTCGATTCGGATCGAGCTGTCTTCGGCGAGATCTATCCGGGCGATGCAACGTCGCTCGGTCATCCGGAAAAGGACGTCGCCCATCGCTGGGTCAGAAAAGGAAATCTGAAACTCATCACGACACACAAGCAGGGCGCTGCACAGTCGTGGGGAAACTATCTTGATGGCGACGCCGTGTTCGATGTTGTTGCTGATCCAACGGAGTCCCGCAACCTGATCGAGCGTCAGAAGCTGCTGACTGAGATCCTTGTACTGCGGCGACTGCTGGACGACTGGTGGAACCCCGGCAGCCACTGAAGGATGACTGGTTCACGGTATGTACCGGATCGAGAAACAGCCTCGACCAGCGGAGTGCGGGTCGAGGCTGTCTTGCATTTACAAAACCGTGATCTTGAGTTGGCGCGGGTCAGGATGACTTCTTCTTACCGCCTCGTTCTTCAGCAGCTTTTTTCGCTTCTGCGATGAACTCGTCGAGTTTCTTCTTCTGGTCAGGTGTCAACACAGCTACGACTTCCGCGTCTTCCTTCGCCTTCAATGCATCGATCTGCTTCTGAAGTGCTTCAATCTGTGTGTTGTAACCTGCCTGAATACCGTAGATCGTTTTTCGCTGCTCATCACTGACGCCGACCTTGGCGTAATGAGCTGGCAATCTTCCGGCCGGCTTCTTTGCCGTCTTTGCGGGGGCAGCCTTCTCCTTTACCGCAGCTTTCTCCTGGCCAACTGTTGGCTGCATGAGTCCCTGACTTCCCAGCGCCAAAACAAGTCCCGCAGCAACAACCATGGATGCGAATCGACGATTCATTCGAACTCTCCTGCCTAGAACTAAAAGAGTGTTGAGGGCCCAACCCAATTCTCAGCCCGACTGGAAGAATTTGTACACTCTGTATTTGACAGGTCAAGTCAGAGAACGCTTGTTGGCAGAGAATCTGAGAGGCCACAACAACTTCCGGAATCTTCGTGATACCGTGCAGCTCCACTTCCAGTTGCCAGTTTAAGTCGCCATCTGTGGTTCGTTCACTCGCAGCGCTTCCAGGGAGTCCGAGATCCTGTCAGTCAGCAGTGACAGGAACGTGATACCAGCCGTTGAACATGTATCCCTTCAGATTCCAGGCTGGGTCTTTCGGCTGAATGTCTCCTCGAGAATCGGTCGCGCGAACGATCAGCTCGCTGGCTGCGGATGACAGTTTGACGTCGGCCTTCCACAACACCCAGCAGTATTCTCTGACGGGGGAAGTGACCTTCGCCAAAGTCCAACTGCGTCCCTCGTCAGTTGAAACTTCAATTTTCGCGATCGACGTTCCAGGTTGTCCTGAAGGCAACGCATAACCGGCGACCGAAACCTTCTTCGCCGCGACCTTTGCTCCTGGCGCCGGAGTACAGATCACTGAGTTCAATGGGAACCGATAGATCGGTCCGGCTTCGTCCCACTCGGCCGCAGTATCTTCAGTCACGAGTTTATAGGCTGTTGCGAGATAGTGATTTGGCGACGGGCGATCGCTGACAACGATCTTTCCCAGCCACTTCACACTTCGCGCTCCCACATAACCGGGAACGACGCCTCGCAACGGAGCGCCGTGATCAGGCGTCAGCGGCTGATCGTTCATCTTCGTTGTCAGCAGCGCTCCAGGAACCGCATCGCTATCACCAAGGGCCTTGCTCACGGGTATCGAAGCGCCGAACGGAATAATGCCATCGCCCTTTGGAATCTCGTCGAGGCCTTCGAACCAGACATGCTTCGCGCTGTCCTTGAGTCCGGCCTTCTTCAGTACGTCGGAAAGTCGCGCACCCGTCCATTTCGCAGTGCCAATCGCTCCTGCTTGCCAGGGAACGCCCTTTACCGGCTTGATAAGACTGTGTTCATTGCGACGGTTACCAGCGCAGGTCATTGTTGCGACCACGGACGACGACTCGAAAGAACTCTCCAGTTCCGCCAGGGAAATCGAAAGCGGCCTATCGACGAGCCCTTCGACGGTCAGCCGAAAACTTGCCGGATCAATCATTGGATTCGGAGCATGGCTGCGGACGTAAAACGATTCGACGGGCGTAATCCACGACTGAACCAGCGCGTCGAGCTTTGGCTCCGCATTGAGCGGGCTCTGCGTGTGAACAATGAGACCTGACTCTGCGTGCTCAGCCGCTGTCGCGGCCCGGCTTCCTGCCAGCCACGGCGCGAGCGTCATACTGGCTCCAGCAAAGCTCGCCTGGCTGAGAAACACACGCCGACTTTCAAAGGCTGACGTCATGAACTCAGTTCTCAATTCGACTTTGTTGTTCATCGGTTGCTGTCCCTGATCTGGTGTTATGTTCGACGAAGATACTTTCGAACAGACACTGAAAGACGGTCGAGTGCTGACGCATTCGGCACCGCGAATCCTCGTCCGCCGCTCAGTCAAGCGCAAACGGTGAACGGTGTCAAGCGGACGTCGTCGCATGGCTGGTTCTGCACTGGGGGCGGTCGGTAAACTTTCGATAGAACTGGTCTGGAAATGGATTCTCGAAGGGATGCGATCTGATGTCTGATGCTCGGCCGTTTGCTCATCTGCACTGCCATACGACGTATTCGACGCTCGATGGTGCCACTCGGATGAAAGACCTTCTTAAGAAGGTGAAGAGTTCCGGGATGAATGCCGTCGCAACGACGGATCATGGAAACATGTACGGCTCGTTCGAGTTCTACAACGCCTGTCGCGCTCAGGAAATCAACCCGATCGTCGGACTGGAAGCGTACATCGCTCCGGGCAGCCGCTTCGATCGGACGGGGGCCTCCCGACAAAAGGAAGCAGCGAATCATCTGACACTGCTCGCGATGAATCGGACCGGGTTTTACAACCTGATTAAGCTCACGTCGAAAGCGTATCTCGAAGGCTTCTACTACAAGCCGAGGATCGACAAGCAACTACTCGAAGAATGCAACGACGGCATCATCTGCCTGTCCGGCTGCGCCGCCGGCGAGCTGTCTCAGCTGATGCTGCAGGATCGGATGGACGAGGCCGAACGGTTGGCCGAGTGGTACTCGACCGTCTTCGGCGACCGCTTCTACATGGAGATCCAGAACGCGGGCCTGGACATCCAGAAACTTTGCATGGACATGACGGTCGACCTGGCCAACAAGAAGGGTCTGCCGCTGGTCGCCACGAACGATGCTCATTATCTGAACAAAGAAGATTCCGAAGCGCAGGACGTTTTGCTGTGCATCAGCACGCTGTCTTTACGGTCCGACGAAAACCGTATGAAGATGAAGACCGACCAGCTTTTTGTGCGGACGCCTGAAGAAATGTATGAGGCGTTTCCGGGATTCGAAGACGCCGTCGCCCGGTCACAGGAGATCGCCGATCGCTGCGACATTCGTCTGGAAGAGAACCCAAAGCATTACCCGGTCTTCGCGCCACCGGACAATAAGACGGACAGTGAGTACCTGCGAGAACTCTGCGTGGCCGCGATCCCCGAACGATACCCCGACGGCACTCCGGACGGATTCCAGGAGCGACTCGAATACGAACTCGGCGTCATCGAGCGGATGGGTTATTCGAGTTACTTTCTGATCGTCTGGGACTTCGTCCGCTTCGCGATGGAAAATGACATTCCGTGTGGTGCGCGAGGTTCCGCAGCCGGAGCGGTCGTCACTTACCTGCTGAGACTCAGCAATGTCTGCCCACTGAAATACGACCTGCTTTTCGAGCGATTTCTCGATCCAAACCGCGCAGAACCGCCCGATATCGATATCGACTTCTGTCGTGATGGCCGACAGAAAGTCATTGACTACACCAAGGAGAAGTACGGCGCAGACAGCGTCTGCCAGATTGGAACTTTCGGGACATTGAAGGCGAAGGCTGCTGTGCGCGATGTTTCACGCGCCTTTGGGTTCCCCCAGGCGAGGATCAACGAAATTGCGAAAATGGTCCCTGACGAGCTGGGGATTAAAGTCAGAGAAGCGGTCGAGAAGAGTCCGGAACTGGCGGACCTGGTCAATCAGGATGAGACTGTCGCCGAGATGATCGAGATCGCGCACCGCCTGGAAGGCATGGTCCGCAACGTCGGTACCCACGCCGCTGGAGTTGTCGTTGGCAACGGACCGCTGATCGAGCGTCTGCCTCTACAGACAATCTCGGGGAAGGATGACCTGGTCTCGCAGTGGGACGGCCCTCACGTCGAAATGGCCGGCCTGCTGAAGATGGACTTCCTCGGTTTGCGTAACCTGACGATCCTGCACAAGACCTGTAAGAATGTGGCGAAGACGACCGGCGAGCAGATCGACCCGTTGAAGTTTCCGCTGGACGATCTCAAAACGTTCGAACTGCTTCAACGAGGTGAAACCAAGGGCATCTTTCAGTTTGAATCCGGCGGCATCCGCGACCTGCTTCAGAAGATGCGGCCCGATTCGTTTGCAGACATCATCGCCACGAGTGCTCTGTACCGACCTGGACCGCTCGAAGGCGGCATGGTCATGGACTATGTCAAAGTAAAAAACGGAGAGCAGCAGCCTGCGAAGATTCATCCGGTCGTGGATCCGATTCTGGAAGAGACCTACGGCGTGATGGTTTATCAGGAACAGGTCATGCGGATTCTCAACCGTGTCGGCGGCCTGGGACTTCGCGAGGGCTATCAATGCATTAAGGCGATCAGCAAGAAAAAGCTGTCCACCATCGCCAAGTTCAAAGAGGAGTACCTCAACGGCGCGAAAGAGCGTGAGATTGACGTGTCGATCGCAGATGGCCTGTTTACGTTGATCGAAAAGTTTGCCGGGTACGGTTTCAATAAATCGCACTCGACCGCGTACGGGCTGGTGTCGTACCAGACGGCTTACCTGAAGGCTCACTATCCGTACGAATTCATGGCGGCGTTGCTCAGTTGCGGCATGGAAGACAGCAACCGCATGCAGGAGCACACGGACGACGCTCGACGGCAGAACATCGAAGTCGTACCGCCGGACGTCAATCGATCGCACGTCGAGTTCGCAGTCGAAGCCGACGACGACGGAACCAAGCGAGTCTACTTTGGCCTGGGAGCCGTCAAAGGTCTCGGCGAAGACGCGATGGCCGCCATGGTCAGTGCTCGTGAAAAAGGCGGACCGTTCAAGGACATCTACGACCTGGCAGAACGCGTCGATCCCAGGTGTATGTCGAAGGGGATTCTCGAAGTTCTGATCAAGGCTGGCGCGCTGGATCACCTCGGTCCGAATCGAGGTCAGCACATGCTCGCCATCGAAAGCGCGGTCAGCGGTGCCGCGAAGAAAGCCAGGGACAAAGCTCGCGGTCAGAAAAGCCTGTTCGGTGACGACTCAGGTGAGGCGGATGCCGGTTCTGCTGGATCCGGTTCCAACTTCCCTGAAGCTGAAGACTGGACACAGGCGTTGAAGCTGGCCGGTGAAAAAGACGTCTTCGGCTTCTATCTGACCAGCCATCCGCTGACACAGTTGGGAGACCGATTGACTCGACTGGTCACCCACACCAATAAAGAACTGGGAGAGATGGAAGACGGGGCGGACGTTCTGATTGGCGGAATGATCTCGTCGGTGAAGAAAGCAGCGACCAGGAAGCCAAGCCGCAACGGGCACACTCGATACGCAAATTTCGACTTTGAAGATTCGACAGGCATTGTTCGATGCATCATCTGGCCTGAGGATTACGCTCGATCAGAAGACAAGGTCGTCCCCGAAGCCATCTGCATCATCCGCGGTCGCGTTGATCGCAGAGGTCGCGAGCCGAATGTCATCGTGAATCAATTCCTGACGCTCGAAGATGCGGAGAAGCAGTTCACTCGCCACCTGACGATCAATTTCAAGCGAGGATTCCACACGGAATCGGATGTTCGCCGAGCCAAAGAAGTGCTCGAACGCTTTCCTGGTAAGACGTCAGTTTATCTTTTCGTCGACTCGCCCGACGAAGAGAATCCCGGCAGTCAGATTCGCTACACGCTGATGCCACCTCAGGAGCTGAAGGTAACCTGCAACACGGAACTGACCGATGCACTGTCCGACGTCGTCGGTCGCACAAACCTGAAGTTCTATGCTGACATGAAGAAGAAGAACGGGGCCATGGCCAATTCTGTCGGACGGTAGCAAACGGCTGCGCTGAAATTTCGCGCGTGCTTACAGAGTTCGCCGATCCCGGCGTGCTGGCCTCCGAGAATGGCCGGGGAAACTCCACACAGAAGCAGCGTTCCCGATGGCGGCGGATAGGTCGGGCGTTACTTCAATTCCCGGATTCGAATGCGGCGATACTCCATCTGGCCTCGATCCGCTTCCAGACCGATGGGACCTGTTGCCGGCAGCTTGCGAGGGAAGTCGAGCGGTTCGCCATTGCACGTGCAGGTGGCAACATCGCCCTTCACGATGACCTCGATCTGGTTCCAGTCCTGCGGGCGGTAATTCCTCAGCTCTTTGTACGGGCCAGCGACAAAGTAGTCGCGACACTGCAACTGAGGGGTGCGCAGGAAGATGCCGCTGTCGGCATTGACGCCCGCGCGGAACTCCAGCTTCAAGTGAAAGTCGTTCGGGAATTCACGAGTCGTCCACAACTGGGCCAGGCCCTTGCCTGGATTCACGACAATCCGGCCATCTCGACCCGTGTATCGCCCGTCGCTGGCATGCTTCATTCCGTCGAAAGCCGGACCATCCTTGTAGCGCCAGCCTGTGACATCCGTTCCCGTCAGCAGCGATTCGAAGTCAGGCTCAAGCGTGTACGCTCCATCCGTCTGGAACGGCGATGCGGGCAATCCTGCCTTGTTGTAGAGGTTCACGTCCGGCACATTTGCCCAGCCGTATCGCACGCCAATCGGATCGCTGATCTCGTCGCTGGAGACAACGATTGTCTCGCCTTGAATGATCGCCTTTCCTTCCGCCTGTTTGTCCTTACCGACGACCACGAACCCTTTCAGATCACCGTCTTTGGTAACGAGCCCGCCGCCGACATGCTTGAAGTTAAGGATCACCCGGTTTCCATCGACACTCATTGAATCGTAAGTCGGGCCGGAGTACTCGATGTCTTCACCGTACGCGAGAGCTCGCGCGGCCAGCGCCAGACGCTCACCGATTGGCTGCTTCTGTTTCGGGTGAATGTCGGTGGGATGCCCTACGTCCGTTGTGACGGCCATCGCCGTATTCTGAGTTGTCTCTGTCGTGACTCGCTGAGCTTCGCGAACTTCCGGAGACATCCCCTGATGCGGAGTAATCTGCACGAACAGAAACGGAAAGTCGCCTTGCCCCCAGGCTCGACGCCAGCTGGAAATCATTGCCGGAAAGAGCGTGCGGTACTGCTCGCCGCGCGACGAATTCGACTCGCCCTGGTACCAGATCGCCCCCTTGATGGCGAACGGCTGAAACGGAACGATCGACCCGTTGTAGAGACCAGTTGGTCGGTTTGAACTGGTCGAAGGATGCTGAGGCGGCTGCGGTTTGCGTGGCGCTCTTGCGCCTGCCTCCCTGGCTTTCTTAACGGCCAGCTCGTACTGCTTCAGTAGTTCAGGTTCCCGATCTGCGTAAGCTTTCAGGGACTTTGCGTGATCTTCGATTCGCTGCTGTTGTTGATCGAGCAGTGGTTTCAGAACCGGATTGGTCTCAAGCTCCTGACGAGCCGTCCACGCTTCAGCCACGGTACCACCGACCGCCGACCGAATCAGCCCGACAGGAACGCCTAGCTTCGCTCGCAGAGCTTTTCCGAAGTAGTAAGCGACTGCCGAAAAACCTCCGGCGGACTGAGGCGAGTCAACTGCCCAGCTTCCGCCAATCGTTTCCTGTGGATCATCGGTGGCTCGCGCCGACGCTGCAAACAATCGCAACTGATCATCGCCAGCGGCCTCAATCGTCTCTTTACCGTTGACTGAACCACCCAGACCGAAAGCCATGTTCGATTGCCCGCTGCAAACCCAGACTTCTCCAATCAGGATGTTTTTGATCTCGACGACTTCGCTGCTGGCTTTGGCCGCCAGAACCTGACCTTCCGCAGAGGCCGACAGCGCGTCCAGGCGAACCATCCAGCGACCGTCTTTGTCGGTCGTCGCGGACTTGTCCTGCCCGGCAAACTGAATCGAAACCGCCTGGCCGGGTTCGGCTCGTCCCCACACCGGGACTTCCTGGCCTCGCTGCAGGACGGCGTTGTCCGTGAACACACTGGCCAGTCGCAACGGCTCAGCCGCGATGCTGCACACTGGTGCCAGAGCGATAACAGCCAATACTCGAATCAACAGTTGCGTTCTCATGGACCTGGTACTTTCTTTAGCAATGGATTCGCTTCATAAATCGAAACGGCGAGTGTCAACTTAGCGACTCAAAGATTCGTCAGCGAGTTCTCTCGTTCCCTCAGCGGAAACGCAACCGCCTGACTGGAAAGACGGTGCGACTCGAAAACGGCACAGACCATCTCGACCGTCATGGCCCCCTCCGAAACATTGCAGATCGGTTGCCGGTCACCGCGAATCGCCGCGATCAAATCTCGAGCCGGGCTGCCGTGGTGGCTGATCATTTCGGTAAGATCCTCACGAGGCTCTGGCTTTCCGGCACCGGCACTCGAAATGGCCACCCAGGGACGAGGCTTAGCTGTTGGCTGGAACGGATTTCCCGGACATAGCCAGGCCAGCGGATCTTTATCGCACTGAATGTTGACGATGCCCCCGCTGCCAATCAGCTGCAGACCGAACCCCGAACTCTTCGTATCATCGTTGGCGATCGAATCAAAGTAGCCGATCACGCCTCGCGACAACTCATATCGAGCGTGAACTTCGTTTCCCGCCAGAGGTCCCAGGCCTTCAGCTCCTTCCTGCACATCGTGTCGATTGACTCGATGCCCATTCTGCAGCATCACGGCTGAACATGTCGACGGCTCGCCACCGAAGTAATGCATCAGATTCAGGACGTGGGTACCGAGAACCCACATGTCTTCACCCCCGCCACGTCGATCGCCTTTACCTCGTCCTCGAATCTCGAGCAGTCGTCCGATTCCGCCGTCGGCGATCAGCTGATCAACCGCCTGCAGCGTCGGGTGGTACCGGTTGCGATGCGCGACAGCCAGCTTGACGTTGTGTTGTCTGCACGCGGCCTTGATCTCGTCTGCTTCGGCGGGAGTTCTACAGAACGGTTTCTCGATATAGACGCCCTTGACTCCGGCTTCGGCGGCAGCCACCACCATGTCTCGGTGCTGGTCAACATGCCGCGGACACACGGCGACGATATCCGGTCGCACCTCCGCCAGCATCTTTCGGTAGTCCGCGAAGCCGCGCGCGATCTTCAGCTTCCGCAGTTCGGCAGCAAGTCCCTGCTCGTCCGGATCCGCAGCAGCCACCACCTGCACACCCGGAACGCTCATCAGACGGTGTCGAGGCCATGCCCGAAATTGCCACGACCGGTATGTCCGATGGCGGCAACGGTCAGTGTCTCCGCTTCCGGTGAAAGCTCTGCCGAGCAAGTCACCGAACTCCCTGCGAACATTGCCGAGGCACTCGCCAGAAATCTACGACGGTTCAGTTTCATCAGTACGCTCGACGATGGAGGTGCAGAAAACACGCTGCGGGCTGTTTGCAGACTTCGTAGAAGTTAGCGGCACCCCGGTCCTGAATTCCACGGTGTTCGTAGATCCCCAGAGTCTGCCCAGACGATTCTGGCAATTTAGAAGTTGATCTCTTGATGTATCGTCATTCGGTGCGCAAACTAACGAGAACTGTCGCGTTTGGTGGATCCTGGGCGACAGTTTGTTTCTTGTAGG
>JAQBWV010000145.1 GCA_027624335.1 Planctomycetota bacterium | reverse complement strand
TTTGTCATCGTGGTCGTGGTCATTCCACTCATCATGGTCGTGGAAACGGGTGCAATTCCCCGGCTGAATAACAACGAATCCTGTAGACCGAGTTCAATGCCAAACTCGTCATTGTTTTCCAGCACAACTTCGACCAGCATGGCCTGAATGATGACCTGTGGGAGTTCTCGATCGAGTGTCATCACCATTTCGCGGATCTGATCGAAATAGCGAGGAGTCGCGCTGATCAGCAGGCTGTTGGTGTAGGTTTCTGCCTGCACGATGACTTCACGCTCCACGAGTTCGAAGGCGCTGATGAGATTATTCTGATCCGACAGGAGTTGAATTTGAGAATCCAGGAAGCTGGCAATCGCAGTCGCGATGTCAGCCGCCGGTGCGTTCTTCAGGCGGATGATCGTTGTCTCCCGCTGTCGGATGTCGCTGTCATCCAGACGAAAGATCAACGCTTCCACCACCTGTAACGCTTCCGCCGTTCCTACGGCGACGATGCTGTTCGTGCGAACGTCGACGGAGAACTTCAGCGGAACCACGCTGCTGGCCTGTTCGGCTCCCGCTAGCTGCACGCCGACCGGAGTGTTGCCCGTCGTGGTTTCATTGCCAAACAGATCCTGCAGCAGCGTCTGTGTGGACTGAGCGTCCGCATTCTTCAGACTGAAATGTTTGATCGTGGCCACGCTCGACGCCGGGCGGTCCAGCCGTTTGATCAGCTCAAGGACCAGTTCCATGCTTTCTCTGGGTGAAGCAACCACCACCGTGTTGGACCGTGCATCGGCTGTCAGGCGGATGTCGGCCAGGATGCCGGATCGAATCTTGCGAACGTCGTCTCCTTCGCCGACCAGATACTCCAGCACCGCTGAGCGGACTTCTCGAAGTGCCTGGCTGGAGTTTCCACCGAAACCCAGGAAGGCCTGACCCAGTTGCCCCTGACCCAGCTGAGGCGGGTTCAGAACGCTCTGGAGAATACTGTTAATTGTCGTCGAGAGTTCTTCGGCCACGGCGTGTCGCAGTTCAACAACCTGCACTTCGTTGACCGCTCCCGAGTCCTGCATGTCGAGCTTCTGGACCAGAGCCATCACTTCCCGCAGGTCGGCTCGACTGCCGACGGCGATGATCGAGTTGCTACGCGCGTCGGCGGCGAGTCGTGGTCGGTTCTCCAGCCCGAAACGCTCGGCCCAGGTCTGCGTGATGATGTCGGCGATGGACGACGCAATGCCGTTCTTCACACTCAGCACGACGAAAGTCGACTGAGCCGGAACAGGCTGATCGAGTTCGTCGATCAGTTTTCCAATCGATTCCAGGTCGTCTTCCGGAGCCAGAATCAGCACGCCGTTCGGACGTCCCACACCGATGATGGCGATCTGCGGTGCCTGCTGCTGATTGCGTCCGCGAGCCTGGTTCAGCAGGTTGTAGACTTCTGTCAGGAGTTCAGCGAGCGCCCGGCTGTCGACGTTTTCGACCAGCCGCAGATGAATATCCGGAGCCGAACGTGCGCTGAGCAGTTCGATCTGACGAATGATCTCCATAACCGCATCCACGTCGCCGGTGTTTCCTTTCAGAATCAGAACACCGAGTTCATCCATCGCTTCCACGGAAACATCGCCACGGATGCCGCCAGCAAGATCCGGAAGGTCGTCTCCCGTCGTTTTTTCTCCGTCGGTCGGTTCAGGAGGCGCCGCAGGTCCGTCGTTCTGAGCGACCAGTCGATTGACTGCCGGTCGCAGGTTGGCGGCGATGGCTCCGGCGTTCTTCTGAGTCGCGACCAACCTGGTCGCATCCCCGTTTTGTGCTGGTGCAACGTCCAGACGACTCAGGAGTCGCACGACAGTGGCCACCTGATCGGCCGGGCCTTCAACCAGCAGTTCGTTGGCCTCCACGTCAGCGGCAATCGTAAACACGATGGTGCGCGGCTGGTCTGCGGCACCGGCTGGACTTACCCCGTAGACACGCATGGCGGGCAGACCATCGGGGCCATCTTCAACAATCTCGGCACGTTCCCGGAAGGCTCCATAGAGCGTGGCCGACAGACTTCTGGCGGTCCGACTGCGGGGCTGGAAGAGCTCTCGGACCAGCTTCTGAGGCACTTTCGGCGTGGCTGGTTCCGCGGCGTCGCTGGCTCCGTCATAACCGAGTTGCCGAATCGCTCCTGGTCGCGAACGCTGAGTCCGCGGTTCATCAGCCGGGGCAGCGTCGCGGTTGTCTGCGAGTGCTGACGGCTGGATCGTCACGCTGCTGCGCTCGAACGATCGTTGACGCGGAGGCGGTGTGTACTGGCTGGAGCTGCGTTGTGGCTGTTGCTGAGCGAACAACGTCGGCGAGGCAGGTGCCGTCTGTGACGACCGCGGTGCTGCGGAGGCTGGCGGATTCGGAGAGTCCTGAACCTGCGCAGAATCTGCACGCGTCAGGTCGGGCGAATCAATCTGCAGGCGCGCGTACTCCGGACGAGCCGACGGCAGATGCAGGAGGACCAGATACCTGCCCTTCTCCAGAATCCGGAAGTCCTGCTTTTCCAGTTCAGAATTCAACAGCCGTACGGCTTCTGATCGGGAGTGGCTCTTGAAGTCCTGCCGTGAATATCGACCGCGAGGCATTCTGTCAGCCACCAGGTCAGAACCCGTCGACTCGGCGACGTGTTTCAGCACCTGATCCCAGGACTTTGAGTAGAAGTTGAGCCGCGTTGTGGAAGCGGTCTCACTCTGACTCGACGTCGCGCTTTCAGGCGGCGTATCCTGCGAAGCGGATCTGCTTAACAGAGTGCCACTGAACCTGCTTTGAGCGCTGGCTTCCTGAGCGGGTTGAACCGCGAAAGACAACGCCACACCGGTGACAATAATTCCTGCCGACGTTCGCTGGAACATGGCAGCAACAGCTGGTTGAAACCCTCTCATATTGTGCAGGCCTCCTTGCCCGACAACGCCCGGCAGTACCGGGACTTTTCAGGGGCGCCACCCGTCTGAACCGGCTCTCCGAGCCGACTCACACGAGTGAGGTTGTGACACTGGTCACTGGCGGCAGCCACCCAGCGACCCCTGTAACGGTGGCAGACGAACACCCGGACTTGAGCGAATTTCGTGATAAGGCCGGTTGTTTGTCGATCAAGCGTGACTCCACACTGGACGCACGCAGTTCACCTCGCACCATCCGCGAAGACGGTACTTCCGGAAGTATCGGCACAGGCCGCATATCTCTTGCAGTAAATGCACCGAGGCTGCCAGTTCGCTCCGGATTGGCAAAGTTTGCGGAGAGTCTTTTGACTCATTGGATCGCCGACCTACGTTTGTGTGAATTTCCCTCAAGCCGCGATACAGAACCGCGGTCGTCTCCATCCTCTCGGAGAATTCGCATGAACGCACAATCTCAAACTCGTCCTATCGAAACCGTGCATTGTCTGATCCTTGGCCTCAGCATGCTGCTGGTCGGCCTCTACTTCGGGACGTCGATTCCGGCTGGCGTCGATCTGGTCGCACTTCAGACGGGGCTGATCGGAATGCTTGTATTCATGGGTCTGACGCAGATCCGCATCGCAACTCAGCCGCTGCGGCAGACGGAAACTGAATCGAAGATCTCTCGATCCACGCAGGTGGAACGCCGCCTGGAGCGTCACATCGCCGCGCCACACATTCAACGAATCGATCGCGGCAGACAGCAAAGGCGATTGGTTTCGGTAAAGAGAAGCAATCGCACGGTCGGTACGGTTTCGGTGGGTACTGAGTAAACACCATCAGCAAACAGTAGCCGTTCGTCGGAGAGAATCTGAATTCTGATGCGGGCAGCCGTTGGGGGTGATATCCTCGAACGGCTGCCTTCGCTTCTTTCTGGAGTTCAGAGAATGACCGTGCGCGATTTTCCAGGCTTATCGTCAGTTAGCTGTTCTCGATTCGCCATCCTTCTTGCCTTTGCAGCGGCGGGGATTGTCCAGACAGCTGACGACGTCAACGCTCAGACGAATGCCGCCTCCGGGAACACGGGAGGAACAACTCAGGCAACCGGGGCGGCAGCTCAGGCTGGTAGCCTGATCGGAAACCAGCAGGTGTTTTCCAGCGCGGGTGAAGGAACTGGTGCTCTCGGAAACAACGATGGCCGGTTCGCGGGCAGCCAGCTTGCCAACCAGCCCATAGCCGGCGGCGTGACCAATTCCGCTCAGAACGCAGCACAAAACGCCGCCGACCAGCTTCGCAACCTGCAGCGAGCCAATCAGCAGTTCAATCGCACCTCACAGCAGAACCGGCCTGGCACCACACAGGGTACGCGAACGATCCGACCGTCATTGAGACTGGGATTCACACATAAACCGAGGCCGACTGTTGACCTTCAGACGTCGATCGGCAAGCACGTCCTGGCGATGACATCCAGATTGCCAGGCATCGTGGGAAACAATTCGGACTTCGCATCGGTCGATGTGGGATTCGGCAAGCCCGGTGAAGTTGTCCTGACCGGCGAAGTCCCGACAGCCGCCGCTGGTCAGTTGATGACAAACATTCTGCGCATGGAACCCGGAGTTGCGTCTGTCCGCAACGAACTGACCATCACACTGGCGGCAGCTCCCACCGAATAGCGTGCCGGTCGTCGTGACAGAAATCAGAAGTCGAACTCCGGCCAAATGCTGACGGGACGAAGCCGGACGGGCAGTTCCCGTCACTGGTCTGTTTATCGAACAGCCAGCAGCGACAGAAACTCGAACACCAGATTGGACGCCAGCAACGCTGTGATGCCTGCGTTGTCGTATGCTGGCGACACTTCGACGAGATCGAATCCCGTGAAATTGAGACCTCGCAGTCCGCGTACCAGACGAAGCAGTTCTCGGCTGGTGAATCCGCCCACTTCGGGAGTGCCTGTACCCGGTGCAAATGCGGGATCGGCAGCATCGATATCGAACGTGACGTAGACCGGTCGATCCCCGATTCGCTGGTGAGTTTTCTGCAACACGTTTTCGATGCGAAGTTGATCCACGTCGTCGACTGAAAACATCAATGTCCCGAATTGGCGAGCGTCTTCGTAATCCTGCGGACCACCGGTAGGGCCGCGAATTCCAATCTGCACAAAGGCCCCTGGATCGATGAGTCCTTCTTCCAGTGCCCGCCGAAACGGAGTCCCGTGACTGAACCTGTGACCTGAGTATTCTTCGTCCCACAGATCGGGGTGCGCATCGAACTGAATGAGAGCCAGTGGCCCGTGCTTCGCCGCGTGGGCGCGCAGGAGCGGTAGAGAAATTGAGTGCTCGCCGCCCAGCGTAATCAGCTGGCAGCCAGCGTTGAGTACATGCTCCGCAGCAGCCCGCACGTTTTCGTGAGTTCGTACAACATCGGGAGGGATCACTTCCACATCACCGCCGTCGACGACTCGCAGTCGTTCGAAAGGCGCCACCTGCAAAGCGTTATTGTAGCCCCACAGACACATTGACTGATCACGAATGGCCCGCGGTCCCAGCCGAGTACCACTGCGTCCAGACACTGTTCCATCGAATGGAACGCCGAGAATCATCACGTCGGCGCCCGCTGGATCTGCGGCGTAGGGCTGATGCCCGAATGTCGCAATGCCTTGAAAAGGCTGATGAGCAAAAGCGGGTTTAGGATCCGACATCAGGTGACATCCGCAAAAAAAGATTGGCCTGCACCGGCGTCATGCACCATGACTTCCGGCTGTATAAGTGACCGCGTGCCTGGCTCATTCCAGATATGTACCCCGCTTCGTCGCAGCGGTGTAAAGATCGACAGCTTCCTGTGCGGCCTCTGCGTCGATGTGCCCGGCAGTTACCTGCTCGTCCAGCATTCGCTGAAATCCGGCAATGCATTGTTGAGGCTCGAAGCGAGCAAACGTAAGCATGTCCTCAACACAGCTGCCTGGATGCAAACGCGTCACGTGGCAACTACCATCAGCATCCACGACCACATGCGCCTCGGCTGTCTGTCCAAACAGGTTATGGTAGCTACCCATAACTTCCTGATAAGCGCCAACCAGAAACATCGCAACGTAATAAGGCTCCTTGTTCAGTTTATGGAGCGCCAATGCCGTTCGGACGTCCTTCTGATCCACAAATCGCTTCACGCAACCATCACTGTCGCAGGTGATGTCTACCAGTGTTGTAAACTCTGTCGGAGTCTCGTTGAGCCGATGAATGGGCATGATCGGAAAGAGTTGCCCGATCGCCCATGAATCCGGTGCCGAGCGAAACAGTGACAAATTACAGAGATACTTCGAGGCGAGTGAACGTCGAAGGCGTTCGAACTCCGGGTCGGCCAGGTCCGCTTCGCTGGCGAAGCGTGAGGACCGTTCGCAGATGTCCCAGAACAGCACCTCGCCTTTGGCTCTGTCTTCCAGGCTGATCAGTCCCAGATTGAACTGTGTGTGCAGGTCGTCTTTGTCATCCAGAGCGTCGTGATAATACTCGCGATAATTCTTTGCATTGATTAGGTCGAGCAATGACTTCAGTTCGCTGATGACGTGGGGATCATCTTCATCAACTTCCACAGCGGGGGTATCATCGGCAAACGTTTCGATTTCATCACGTACAGAAGTCACACAGACAGCGTGGTGGGCCGTCATGACACGGCCACTTTCGGTCACGATATGAGGGTGCGGTACGTTGTCCTCATCGCAGACACTTTGAATCGCATAGACGACGTTATTGGCGAATTCTTCAATCGTGTAGTTGATTGAACCCTCCGACGTGGTTTTTGATCCGTCGTAGTCAACGCCAAGACCGCCACCAATGTCGAGATACTCAATGTCGACCTTCAACTGGCGAAATCGGGCATATACGCGTGCAGCCTCCTTCATCGCATTCTTGACGCGTTTGATATTCGTAATCTGCGATCCGATATGAAAATGCAGCAGCTTGATCGAATTGCGCAAACCGACTTCGTCGAGCATTCGGACGCACTCCAGCATTTCCGAAGTTGTCAGGCCGAACTTGGCTGCCTCGCCACCAGAAGCTTCCCATTTGCCAGACCCTCTTGAATACAGTTTGGCTCGCAGGCCGATCAGCGGCACGATTCCGGTCTCCTCACTCAACCGGATAACCATGCGAAGTTCGTTGAGTTTTTCGAGTACGACAACCACCCGTTTGCCGGCTCGCACACCCATCATGGCGAGCCGTAGAAACGCTTCGTCCTTGAAGCCGTTGCACACGAGCAGAGAATCAGGTGGCTGTTCCAGCGACAGTGCTGCCTGCAATTCTGCTTTAGAACCGCATTCCAGTCCGACATTCTGGCGGGCGCCAGTACGAAGGAATTCGGTCAGCACCTCACGTCGCGGATTAACCTTGATGGGGAATACGGGAAAGTGGTCTCCGGTGTAGCTGCATTCACTTGCTGCAGCTTCGTAGGCACGACACAGACGCATAACTTGAGCACCAAGAATTTGCGGGAAACGCAACAGTATCGGAGTTGTCAGTCGATGTTTGTCGACGAGATCGCGGACCACCTCGAAGAGATCAACTTCCCGAAGATCCCCATCCAATGGCTTCACAGTCAGGTGACCTGATCGGTTGATGTGAAAGTACCCGGCACCCCAGTTCTCGATGCCGTACAACTCGGCATTGTCGTCGATAATCTGCGACATCATGGCAGCAATCGCCTTTGTTCTGTGACATACGAGTTGAAGAATGAATGTACTCTCGCGCTATTTCGGGCAGCGGTGGGGAGCATAAGCATTGTGTCGAAAAACAAGGACAGCAGATCCCGGCATCATGGTCGGGCAGGTCAAACCGTTTCATCGACCCGAAAATGACTGATATCGACAACGTTCCTGCTCGCACGACCATCGTCGAGGTCTGAACAGCTTCAGATATTTCGCAGGGCGAATGGTTACACAAGGTTGCTTCAATTCAGCATTTTCGCACGTGAGTCGGGAGTGACTGTCGAGTGACGTCATGACTTGATTGCCGGCAGTTGCGAACGCGGTAATCTTCGCGCATGAGCATTCGGCCCATTATCACGCCAGCCGGACATTTGATTGTTGATGCCGCTGACGATGCGGACGTAGCTGATGGAGCGTTCAAAGCAGCCGTGTTGCGAGAACTGCAGGCGGCATTTGAAAACTCTGGTGCTGACGGGTTGCTGAGGTTGGCTTCCGGTCATCAACAATCCGAATTGCCAGCTGCGTTTGTGTTCTGGCGCGAGTTCGCTCAACGGTTCTTTCATGAGTTGTGCGGGTTGAGTGAGGAATCACTTCAGAAGCTTGCGTCGTCAAGCAAGGCTCGATCAGAAAACACCATCACGCCGCCACATGAGCTGACGCTGATCGGTTTGATTGAGAGCGCGCCCCCGATGCGGGGACTGGAGTATCTCACTCCTGACGTGCTGCGAGGTTTGTGGAGTGAGTTGCGGGAACTGGTGCTCGATGAGGCGGCTGCGTTCGACGAGGGTCCGGTCGCTTATCTGCGGAGCGTCAACCCGCTGTGGAATCTGCTGGGTCGCGTGACGTTTCATCTGGCGGAAAACAAACGCGATCCCGATCGTCCATTCGCGTTCCTGGCGACCTACACACATCGAATGTCGGCCAAAGCGAAACTTCAGCACCTTCCACTGGCCGAGGCACTCAGGCAGTATGCCAGTGAGAAGAACCAGCCAAAGCTGGCGACACTCCTGGAACCGGTTCAGAAAGCCGCCGTGAAGAGTGACTTGATCCGTGAGATGCTCGATTCCCGTCGACTGTTTCAGCCGCAGGCTCTGTCGATCAAACAGGCTCATCGCTTTCTGACGAACGTGCCGCAGATGGAAGAGGCCGGACTGGTCGTGCGAGTGCCCGACTGGTGGAAAGCTCGACAGGCGACACGACCAGAAGTCAACGTGCGGATCGGGCAGAAACAGGCCAGCCAGGTCGGCTTGAACAGTCTGATGGACTTTTCAATCGACGTCGCTCTTGATGGTGAGCCGCTCACCGAAGAGGAGCGGGAACAGATTCTGCACGCGACTGATGGTCTCTCATTGCTGCGCGGGAAATGGGTCGAGGTCGATCAGGACCAACTGCAGCAGGCGCTCGCCCATTGGAATCAGATGGAGCAGCAGTATGTGGACGGCGTCGACTTCATTCAGGGCATGCGAATGCTGGCTGGTGTCCGGTTTGGCAAGAATGAAGCTGGTGACGAAGTCGTCGGCTGGACTCGCGTGACTGCGGGCGACTGGCTGAACGACACGCTGCAGCAATTGCGTGATCCTTCCGGAGTCGTCGGCTGCGACCCTGGCCGGAATCTCCACGCGACGCTGCGACCGTATCAGGTCGACGGAGTCCGCTGGTTGTGGTTCATGACGAAACTCGGTCTGGGGGTGTGTCTGGCCGACGACATGGGGCTCGGCAAAACGATCCAGGTCATCGATCTGCTGCTGACGCTGAAGAGTGAAGACGTTGGGCGTTGCGATCACGCGACGATGAAACAGGATCAGAAACAAGACTCCACAACGAGCCTGCTGATTGTTCCCGCGTCGCTGGTCGGGAACTGGAAAAGTGAGTTCGAACGCTTCTCGCCGTCGTTGAGGGTTCTGTATGCCCACCGTTCAGAATGCGATGCCGACACACTGCAGAACATCGCGAAGTCTCCGGACAAACATCTTGCCGGATGCGACGTGGTTGTGACGACATACGGGCTGGCTCGACGACAGGACTGGCTGACGAAACTCGACTGGCGGTTGATCGTGCTGGACGAAGCTCAGGCGATCAAAAATGCATCGTCAGCTCAGGCTAAATCGATTCGCAAGTTGAGGTCGTCCGGGCGGATTGCGCTGTCGGGCACGCCGGTGGAAAATCATCTCGGCGAATTGTGGTCACTGTTCGACTTCTGTTGTCCCGGTCTGCTTGGCAATGTGACGCAGTTCAAGAAGTTCGTGAAGGAACTCAACCAGCGGCAGGATACCAGTTCATACGGAGCCTTGCGGAAGCTGGTTCGCCCTTACCTGCTGCGGCGACTGAAAACCGATCCTGGCATCGCTCCTGACCTGCCTGACAAGACCGAGATGCGGGCCGAATGCGGGCTCTCGAAAAAGCAGGTCGCTTTGTACGAGAAGTCGTTGAAAGATCTGGAGAAACGGCTCGAATCAACAGACGGCATGGAGCGTCGCGGCGTGGTCCTCACGACTCTGATGCAGCTCAAGCAGATCTGCAATCACCCGTCGCAGTACCTGCATCTGGACCAGTACGCAGCGTCGGACAGCGGCAAGTTTCAGCGGCTGCAACAGCTTTGCCAGCCGATCATCGAGCGGCAGGAACGTGTCCTGATCTTCACTCAGTTTCAGTCGGTGACCGATCCATTAGCCGAGTTTCTGGCGAGCGTCTTTGGTCGCGTTGGGCTCGTGCTGCACGGTGGCGTCCCGGTGAAGAAACGCAAGCAGCTGGTGGCCGAGTTCCAGGCCGACGAAGGACCACCGTTCTTTGTGATCTCGGTGAAAGCCGGCGGCACCGGGCTCAATTTGACGGCGGCTTCGCATGTCATCCACTTCGATCGCTGGTGGAATCCGGCCGTCGAAAATCAGGCAACTGACCGAGCCTTCCGGATTGGCCAGAAGAAGAACGTGCTGGTTCACAAATTCGTCTGCCGAGGCACTGTCGAAGAACGCATCGATCAGATGATTCGAGACAAACAGAATCTTGCCGACGAGATTCTCAGCAGCGGAGCAGAAACCATGTTGACGGAAATGAGCGACCGGGAGTTACTCGATTTCGTGTCGATTGATCTGTCCCGCGCCGCCAGCGAGGATTCGTAGCGCTAACGGGGTTCGGTTACCTGGACTCCGACAACCAATCCGGACTTTGAATCGTGATCAGAATAACTTCCCGATTTTCAACACCGTCATTCCCGCGCAGGCGGGAAACCAGCTCTCCCTGGTATTCTGGTTTCCCGCCTGCGCGGGAATGACGGAGATCGCCGCTTTCACCGATTTCGGGAAGTTGTTACGGACGTGTTCCTGAACAGAGCTGCTAACGAGGAAGTCAACCATGTCATGGGGCTACGAGTATCGCGAGTACGTGCCGGTTGCCGCGAGGAAGTATCAGGCAACTCGCTTTGCAATCGAACATGCAAAGCAGCAGGGGCGTGCCGTTCAGCCGGTAATGATCAACGGGAAGAAGATCGCCAACACGTTCTGGGGCAAGGCCTGGTGCGATCATCTGGAGAGTTACAGCGACTACGCCAACCGTCTGCCGCGAGGCCGCACGTACGTCCGCAACGGTTCCGTCGTTGACCTCGATATTTCCGCTGGTCGTGTCACAGCGATCGTGGCCGGTTCAGACGTCTACGAGATCGATATTCAGATTGACCGACTGAAGGCGACTGAGTGGAAGAAGATCCTCAGCGGCTGCTCGGCGTCGATTGACTCGCTGCTGGACCTGCTGGGCGGACGGTTTTCCGACGGCGTCATGAAACGGTTGACCCGTCGCCCGGATGGACTGTTTCCAGCTCCGAAAGAGATCCGGATGAGCTGCAGTTGCCCCGACTGGGCAGGCTTGTGCAAACATCTCGCGGCGGTGCTGTACGGAGTCGGTGCTCATCTGGACAAGCGTCCGGAACTGCTGTTCCTGCTGCGTGATGTCGACCACACGGAACTCGTCAGCGAAGCCGTGTCGGCAGGCAATCTTTCAACGGCCCTGGGCGAACCATCGTCTGAACTGACCGGCGAAGATCTGGGAGCGATGTTCGGCATCGACCTCGATGTCTCGACGGATTCACTGGCGACTGAAGTCGCGCCGAAGAAACGCCGGTCACCGGCAAAGAAGAAGGCACCTGTAAAAAGTTCTGTGAAAAAGAAAGCTGCAAAGAAGAAAAGCTCGTTGAAAAAATCGCCGAAGAAGAAGGCCGTCAGGAAAAAGACTACGAAGGAGGCTGTTAAGAAGAGAGCTGTGTCGAAAACGGCAGCAACAAAGTCTGTCACGAAGAATGCAACCACCAGCCAGGCGAATAAGAAAGTGATAAAGAAGAAGGCCGCGAGAAAACAAGCTGGGAAGAAGACCGCGAAGTAATCGTCGACCAGTGACGCTTTCTGGTCACCCGAGCGCAAGGTGTCGATGCATATGCCTCAACTGACTACAGCGTCTTAACCACGATGATCGCCATGTCGTCACCCACGGGGTGGCCATCACAATGGGCCAGGACGGTATCGTTCACGGCTGTGATGATCTCGTCTGCTGTGCGATCGTGATGTTCCTGAATCACCTGGAGAAGTGCATCGATCCCCCAGAGTTGACCGGTGCTGCTGGTGGCCTCATAGATGCCGTCAGTCATTACAACCAGCAGGGCATCTGGCTGCAGAGTGACTGTCCTGCTACGGAACACGATGTCATCGCGGACGAGTCCCAATGGCAAGTTGCCGCTGTCCAGTCTCTCAATGGGACCGGACTTTGGAATCACAAAAGCCACATGCCCGGCCGTGGCATACGCCACTTCGCGCGTCTCGATATTGAGGCGTCCGAGGAAGGCGGTGGCGAATCGTCCTGTATCGGTGTCGTCAAACACGGCCCGATTGGCGATCTGCATGATCTCGGCAACATCGGTGTGCGTTTCCACACAACTCCGCAGCAGACGACGCAGCCCGACGACCACCATCGCTGAGACAAGCCCGTGCCCACTGACATCAGCGATCACCAGAATCAAGTGCTCATCGGTGACGAAGTAGTCGAAATAATCTCCACCAACCATATCAAACGGCCAGAAGCGGCCGGCGATATCGAAACCGCTGATTTGAGGTGCTGATTTGGGCATCAGCAGGCGCTGCAGTTCCCCGGCCGCTTCGCGTTCCTGCTCGACCGCCTGCAGCTTCTGCCACATCAACCGGCGCTGTCGGCGCTCCATCGCGTACAGCACGCTGCGAATGAGATGTGCAGCGGTCAATCCGTCTTTGTGAATAAAGTCTTGTGCTCCCTCGCGAGCCGCCCAGATGGCCAGCGTTTCGTCGGCCATGCCGGTCTGCACGATGACCGTCGCATCAGGATCGCGTTGCAACACTCGGTCCAGCGTCTCCAGTCCGACACAGTCGGGCAGGCGCATATCGAGCAGCACGACATCGGCATTCGACAATTGTTCCAGACCGTCTCTCAGATACTGGACCCATGTCAGTTCAAACTTGACATCAACGGCTGCCGCGTCAGCAGACGTCAGACAGCGCGAGACAAGCTCGGCGAAGAAGTCGTCATCTTCGATCAGCAGGATGCGAATAACAGAAGCAGCCATTTGTCAGCCCAACAGAACGCAAAACAGAATCAACCACAATACAACGGTCTCAATTGCGGTCGGGCGGAAACTCCACGACACGCCAGTAATAGTCCAGCAAGCCGATCAACTCGACAAAATCGACTCCCGCCCGTGACTTGACAATGTAGCCAGCGACAAAACTCTTGTAGGCCGCGACCTTGTCCTTTTCCGCACTGGAGGTCGTCAGTACAAACACGATGGTATTCTGTAGTGCCGGGTCTTTCCGGATGTTGTCCAGGAATGACAGCCCGTCCATACGTGGCATGTTGAGATCCAGCAGAACCAGAAACGGCTGAGCCAGAGGTGGTTCCTCCGAGCTTCCGCGTAGCCGTTCCAGTGCCTCTACACCGTCGCGTGCCCGAATGACCGGGTTGGCAATTTTCGCCTTCCGGAAGGCCCGCTCGATCCCTTCCGCGTCCACTTCGTCATCTTCGACCAGCAGAATCTTCACGGTCTTGTCGCCGATCATTATGATTTGTCCTCCGCGAATGGATTCAGAGATTTTGGCCAGGTGAATTGAAATTTCACGCCCGGCCCCGGCACAGAGACAACCTGAATGGTGCCGTCGTAAGATTCCACAATCTTCTGGACAATCGCCAGCCCCATGCCACTGCCCTCGACTTCGTCCCGAGGCTTCAGAGTCTGGAACAGTTTGAAAATCTGCTGATGAAACTCCGCAGCGATTCCAGGACCGTCGTCGCTGACCGTGAACTCGTAGAAAGCTCCCAGATCGCGACACGACACTTCGACTCGCCCGTCATCCTGTTGACGATGCTTGATGGCGTTGTTGATCAGATTGCGGAACACCTGCTCCAGCGGTGTGTGAGCGGTTACCAATGTGGGCATCTCACCCACCACCGACACGACATACGATTCCGGCGCGTTCAGCAGTCCGGCGATCTCTTTGACCAGTTCGCCCGTATCGACTTTCAGGATTTGACCGTGAACTCGCCCGGCGCGTGAGTACTGCAACAGGTCATCCAGCAGACTTTCCAGTCGCCCGGCCCGCTGCTGCATCATGGCCAGATGCCGCTTTGATGTATCCGGCAGCAGGTCGGCGTTGTCTTCCACAATCCACTTGGAAAGGTTCTTAATAGCTTCCAGAGGGGATCTCAGGTCATGCGACGCCACATAAGCGAAATCGTCGAGTTCCCTATTGCTGCGTTCGAGATCCGCCGCGTAGGCACGCAAAGTTGCCTCGGCCTGCTGACGCTCCGTGATGTCGATCACCGTGGCCAGCACAAAAAGTTCGTCGGCCAGCTTGACTGGATTGATGCCGATTTCGACCGGAAATTCCGAACCGTCTTTACGCCGCCCGGCAAGATCACGTCCGCTGCCCATCGAGCGAGGCTGAGGTGCTGCGAAAAACCCATCCCGCGATGCCGGATGACCTACTCGAAAACGCTCCGGTACCAGCAGCTCAATCGGCTGTCCGAGCAGTTCAGCTTCCTCGTACTCGAACATCCGCAGTGACGTCTTATTCGCGAGCACGATGGCTCCGTCAGCATTGATCATCACCATGCCACTGGGAGCCTCATCGATTACCCGGTGGATCCTTTCAGAAGCTTCCTGTCGCATCAGTAACGCGCGCTGTCGGCGACTAAGAACGACTGTGAATCCGATCGCCAGGACAGCCATTCCCCGATTGGTCTGCGCCTTCCACAACACGCTGGCTTCTGGTGAAGGAGAAACAAAGAAACCCACGATCGTCAGCAAAAGGCAACCGACGCTGGTCGTCATCCCAATGCGTGGATCTCGTCCGCCGGACGCCAACATCACCGGCAATATGTAGAGCAAAGGAATATTGACGCCCAAAGGCGCCATTGCGTCTGCCACAAATACGGCGAGCGTAAGCAGTCCCGTCAGTAGAAAGTGAGAAGCAGTCATTTGGCCCGACAATCTTTTCAGCTCGCACGACAGGAACAAATAAACTCAAGGACACTTGCACTCAATTTCACCTATACTGGTGATTCTGCACTCAAACTTCAACAGTCAACCTGATTACAATCAAATTAGTATGAACACATTCAATACACAAACACTAAACGAGCGGAATCGTAAAATCCCCTGATATGCATCTGCAGTAGTTGATGGATCGCGAACTGCCACTGTTCACGAGATAGGCTATCTGTGACACGGGCAGATCGTCGATCAGCACTTACGAGTGCGACTTCTCGGGCAGCCGGCGTTGAAGCAGCGGGTGAGTCAGTATTTACTGATCCGGTTTGCTGGCTGTCAGGCCAGTGTTCAACGTGGCAAGGCAGGTTCAGGATCTGACCTGGTGAACCGGCAGCGCCGATCCAGCAGGCTACCTGATCGATTCACTCACTGCCGTTCCAGGAAACGCGCGCCAGAACCTGGCGCGAGATTGCTGGCGGGTCTGAGCGGCGAAAGGTTTTTGCTCGCCAGGGCCGTTTGCATCGGGGTATCCGACCATGCCCGCAAAGGGGAGCGGATCGACCGTTTGACCGAAGACCGTGTTGAGGTCGGCGTCTTTGTCCCAACCGACGTTGTGCAGGATGAAGTCTCGTTTCCAGCCCGTGGGGAGTACTGTTGAAGTTGCCTGGAAACGGACTTCCAATTCGTCGCCGGCTCCCAGTAACGCCTGGCGGTTATCGGTCTGGCTGATCAGTTCGGTGACGTCACCGTACGTTGTCAGGCGGCCTTCCATCGGCGGCCATTGCTGGTAAGTGTCGAGCCGCTGGTAATCGTACGAGCCTGGGCCGAGTCCCGCGGGCGGCACCTTCGTCGAGAAGCCTCGGTAGTGCAGATCGGCGGCGAGCAGTGGCATTTCTGTCGTTCGAACACCTGCGGGCTTTTCGTCGACGGTGAAGAAGGCGTGGTCCCAGTAGACCTCCATCGTTGTCGCGATGCGAACGCGGTAGTCGTCCGTTGGGAACACGCCCGACAGGTCGATGGCGATGGTCTTGGTCTTGCCACCTGGGAAGCCCATGTAAGGCTGGACTTTAATCCAGTTTCCGTTGGCATCGGGAACGTGTACCGACGGCGGTTGCGTTGATTCCAGATCCGGGCGCTGCGATATCGCGACGTTCAGCGACGTGTCCGTCGGTCGGATCCAACCGGTTAGAAACAGGGTGATGTCCTGCGGGCTGTCGAGTTGGCCGAGGTCTAGCTGAAGGAAGTGTGGTTCGGTCAGTCCTTGCTTGAGACGACGATCGAAGCACTGCACGAAATCCTCGTCGCGCGCCGCAATCTTTGGCAGGACGTCGCGGCCGCGTTGATCGACGGCGGCGATCGGCGTCTTCGGATCACGAAC
>JAQBWV010000144.1 GCA_027624335.1 Planctomycetota bacterium | reverse complement strand
ACGACCAGTAAGCAGGAATCTGATATTCTGCGAGCGTACGAAGGCGGCGCCTGCTCGTTCATCGCGAAGCCGGTCAGTTTCGACACGATGAAGTCGATCGCCCGGCACTTCGCCCTGTACTGGACGATGGTTGCCGATCTTCCTCAGTGCGAGACGGCAAGTGAAGAAGTAGCTTCAGTACCGGCCTGAAAGCCTTTCTGACGGAAGTGTGAAGATGGCACCGACTGTGTGCCAGATCCGCCGGACGCCTGACCTACGGTGACCGTGTCGTCACGTTCGTAACACCGTCCGAGCAAACCCTCACCGCACTGCTTGTGAGCCGTTTCTGGGTGTGCCATACTCCGCCGCGTCAGCCAGTCATTCAGTCAGGGACGATGTTCATGCAGCAGCAGAGTATCCACACACATCAGTTTGAAAACGGATTGATGCTGATTGTGGAGGAGATGCGAGGACTTCAGTCTGCCGCGTTTTCATTTCTTGTTCCGGCGGGAAGCATCTATGACGGATCGGGCAAGAACGGGGTTGCGGCGATGCTCGCGGACTGGATCACTCGCGGGGCTGGCCCGCACGACAGCCGCGAACTTACCGCGACGCTCGACAACCTTGGCATCTCTCACAGTGAATCTGCCGGGTCCGCAAATGTCACGTTTACGGCCGCCAGCGTTGCGGACCGCATCACCGACGGGCTCGCCATCTTCGGAGACATCATACGTCGGCCTCATCTGGAGGAAGACCAGTTTGAGCCCGTGAAACTGGGCGCCGAACAGAGCCTCATCGCAACGGAAGACGATCCTCAGCGAAAGGCTATGGTCGAATTGCGGCGGCGAAGTTTCAGCGCCCCGTGGGGGCTGTCGTCCGACGGTTCTCTGGAAGACCTCCCGAGTATCAGCGCCGACGACGTTCGAAGTCACCACGATCGCTGTTTCCATCCGAACGGAGCGATTCTTGGAGTCGCCGGCAACGTCGATGCTCAGGAAGTGATCGACGCGGTCGCCGCCAACTTTGGTGATTGGGAAAAAAAGCCGAACACCGTGGTGGAACCCGGAGATCGCGGCGAGAAACGCAGCTTCATCGAGCACGAGTCGGCTCAGACGCACATCGGCATTTCCTATGACAGCGTCTCATTTCCAGATCCGGACTACTACGCGGCGTGGGCTGCGGTCAGCGTACTGAGTGGCGGGATGAGTGCGCGGCTGTTTACTGAAGTTCGCGAGAAACGCGGGCTGTGTTACTCGGTTTACGCCAGTCAGTCTTCGTTGAAGCACGAAGGCCAGGTGCTCTGTTATGCTGGCACCAGCAATGAACGTGCTCAGGAAACACTCGACGTCACCCTTCAGGAATTGAAGCGACTTGGGGATGGCATTGACGAAAGTGAATTGCAGCGTTGCAAAGCTCGTGCGAAGAGTTCGCTCGTTATGCAGCAGGAATCGAGTCGAGGTCGCGCTGGCTCACTGGCTCGCAACTGGTTCTTCCTTGAGCAAATCAGAACTCTCGACGACGTGCGACAGAAAATCGACGCGCTGACAATTGAGTCGATTCTCGATTACGTGCACCGCCGCCCCGCTCAGGATTTCACAGTTCTGACGATCGGACCGGAACAGCTGACGGTCAACGAGTGATTGTACCAGGCGTCATCCGCGACTAAAGCGTTTCTCTCAGCAGGTCAGATCCCTCATGAAGTTTCACCAGCACATTCTCAGCAACGGACTCACTATTGTCGCCGAAAGCAATCCGGGCGTGCATAGCGTCGCCCTTGGATTTTTCGTTCGAACAGGTGCGCGAGACGAGGCTCCGGAAGTCAACGGAGTCAGCCATTTTCTTGAGCACATGGCCTTCAAAGGGACCGATCGGTTTACCGCCGACGATGTCAACAGGATCTTTGACGAGGTCGGTGCCGAATACAACGCGTCGACCAGTGAAGAAGTGACGCTGTTTTACGGCGCGATTCTGCCTGAGTATCTGCCGCAGACATTCGAGCTTCTTGCAAGCATTCTGTTCCCGACGCTGCGACAGGAAGACTTCGACATGGAGAAGAAAGTCATCCTCGAAGAAATCAGCATGTACCAGGATCAGCCAATGCATGTCGCTTATGAAGCCGGCATGCTGAAGCACTTTTCCGGTCACCCGCTGGGCACGTCGATTCTTGGAACACTCGAAAGCGTCGGTGCTCTCACTGCTGAGCAGATGCGGCAGTACCACGTTGACCACTACCGAGCTGGGAATATCACGCTGGCGGTTGCCGGGAATTTCGACTTCGACCAGATCGTCGAACTTGCAGAACAGCACTGCAATGACTGGCCGTCCGGAACGCTCGACAGACCGACTCACGAAGCGAAACCACAGGGCGGCATTTCAATCGTCACTCAGGATTCGCGGCTTCAACAGAACGTCGTTCAAATGACTTCCGCTCCGGCGGCTCAGGACGAACTGCGATTCGCGGCAGAGATACTTTCGGTCATTGTCGGCGATGATGGCGGAAGTCGCATCTACTGGGAACTCGTTGATCCGGGCCTGGTCGAATTCGCGGAACTCGGCTATTACGACTACGACGGCACCGGTTCATACATGACCTGGATGTCCTGCCAGCCGGAAACGACTGCAGAGAATCTCGCCCGGATCCGTGACATCTACGAGAAGGTCAATCAGGACGGTGTCACGGAAGTCGAGCTGGAGCAAGCGAAAAACAAGGTAGCATCGCGCGTTGTTCTTCAGAGCGAACGTCCTATGGGTCGACTGTCGTCGCTCGGAAGTAACTGGGTCTACCGACAGGAATACCAGTCGGTTGAGAATGACCTTGCGATGCTCAAGGGACTGACTCTGGAAGATGTTCGAAAGTGCCTTGATGCCTATCCACTTGGAGCATCGACCACCGCAGCCGTCGGGCCTTTGAGTGAGTTGCAGCTTAATTAGTTCATCTCAACTCGCTGCCCTACGCCGACCTCTGAAAACAGTATCAAAGCCATGTCCAAACAACCCAACATCATTTTCATCATCACCGACCAGCAACGGTACGACACGATCGCCGCGCTCGGTTACGACTACATGGACACGCCGAATCTTGACCGTCTGGTCAAAGAGGGAGTTCACTTCGAGCAATGTCACGTGACCGCGGCGTCGTGCGCTCCGGCCAGAGCGAGTCTGTTCAAGGGATACTACCCACACACGACCGGCATTCTGAAGAACGCCGACTTGTGGCGTCGATCGTGGATCGAGCTCCTGAACGACGCCGGCTACCACTGCACGAACATCGGCAAGATGCACACGTGGCCGTTCAATTCGTCGGTCGGTTTTCATGAGCGGTACGTTGTCGAGAACAAAGATCGGTACCTGGAAGGTCGGTACTACTTTGATGAATGGGACAAGGCGCTTCGCTTTCGAGGTCTCGTCAAACAGCAGCGAGTGTTGTACCGGGAGTTGCCTGACTACAAGGATTGTCTGGGAGCGTTCGACTGGAACCTGCCTGAAGACGCTCACCCGGACGTCTTTGTCGGCGACATGGCCACGCACTGGATCCGCAACTATCCAAAGAGTGATCCACTGTTCCTGCAGATCGGATTTCCGGGGCCGCATCCTCCTTACGATCCGACACCTGAGTATGCAGCGCCGTACATGAAGAAAGACTTGCCACTGAAGGAAGTCACTCAGGAAGAGCTGGACAATCAACCTCCAGCCTTCAAGGCGATGCGCATTCACAATGTCGAGGTTGATCACGACTCGGTCGTCCATCAGCTCAATCCGTCACACGAAGCAAGACACCGGCAGCGAGCTTATTATCTGGCCAACGTGACGATGATCGACAAGAAAGTTGGCGAGATCTGCGAAGCTCTCGAAGAGCAGGGTTACCTTGATGATTCGGTCATCATCTTCACTTCAGACCACGGCGACTGCATGACTGATCACGGTCACAGCCAGAAGTGGACGATGTACGATGACATCACCCGAGTCCCTCTCATTGTGTGGTCACCCGGTCGGTTTGACGCCGGCAAAGTGGTTTCGTCTCTGGTTCAGCAGATGGACCTTGGACCAGCGATTCTGGAGTTGGCTGGCTGCGAGGTCCCCGAAACACTGGAGGCGAAGTCTCTTTTGCCTGGCCTCGAAACGGGAGAATTCGCAGGTCGGGATTATGTCTTTGCCGAGCAAGCGAGAGACAACATCCTCACGGACGCCAAATTCATGACGATGGTCCGGAACCACGAATGGAAGCTCGTGCATTTTCTCGACGAGCCTGATGGGCAACTGTTCGATTTGAAGAAAGACCCTGAGGAAGTCAGGAACCTGTGGCACGACCCGGCCCACAGTGAAAAGAAACAGGAGCTGCTGGCCGTACTCCGGGAATGGCGAATCCGCAGCCAGTACAACACATCGTCATGGTGTGCTGAGTGGCGGTAGCCATTGCGGCGAACGATTTTCACAGACACCTCGGCGATTCAACGCCGAGGTGTTTTTGTTTCCCGTCTGCGAACGTCACAGGACACTCCACCCGACCTCGTTTGAGATTCTTCGTCGTCCGGTGAATTGTCTTTCCGTTTGGCACCGGGATTCGTGATAAAGTCGTCTCAGGACGCGTTTCGCCTACCATGCAGCCGCAAACTCGACTGGTTAAGGAATCTGACGATGAGTGACGGTGGTGTGGTTCGGGAGTCGCTGAATAAATCATCGGCGGACGGCGAACCGTCGAGTGTCAGCCAGAATCCCCCGCCGAAGAAATCGTCGGTCATCAAGTTCGTAGTGCTGTTGTTGGTAGCGACTGCAGCGGGAGTTGGTTTCTGGAACTTCGGCGATGCGATTTCGTTTCAGAACCTGGTTTCGAGGGAAACCGCAATTCGCCGTTTTCAGGAAGACAATCCGATTCTTGTCTATGCAGCGGCGTTTGGTGTTTACGTTGCTGTGACCGGATTGTCGCTGCCCGGTGCGTCGGTCCTGACGCTCGCTTACGCATGGTTTTTCGGCTTTGGACCGGGACTTGTGCTCGTCAGCTTTTCGTCGACCGCCGGCGCGACGACCGCGTTTCTGATCAGCCGATATCTGCTGCGAGATTCGATTCAGTCGCGGTTTGGAGAACGACTGGCGTCCTTTAATGAAGCTCTCTCACGCGAAGGCGCGTTCTATCTTTTCACGATGCGGTTGATTCCCGCAATTCCGTTCTTTGTGATCAACGTCGTCATGGGATTGACGCCAGTTCGAGTCTTCACTTTCTGGTGGGTCAGTCAGGTTGGAATGCTGCCTGGCACGATCGTCTACGTTTACACGGGTTCTCGCGTTCCAGATCTGAAGACACTCGCGAATGAGGGAGCGAGTGGAGTCCTGACGTGGGACCTTCTGGTAGCCTTTGTCGTGCTCGGGCTCTTTCCGATTACGATCAGGAAACTGATGAATGTCGGGCGAAGTTCCGGGAAGTCGTCGAGCACGTAGCGGCTGGTTAAGTGGGAACGAACACCTGGACGCAAGAATCAAGCATGACACACTTCGAAGCGCTGGAACCTCGTGACTCGCACAATATGAGGCTTGAAGCCAACGTCCACCCGCCGGACTGGACGAATCCGACTCCGAACGGACGGTACAATCTCGTCGTGATCGGAGCCGGCGCCGCTGGGCTGGTGACATCTGCCGGCGCGGCCGGCCTGGGCGCGAAGGTCGCTCTTGTTGAACGTGCTTTGATGGGTGGCGACTGTCTGAATGTAGGCTGCGTGCCCTCGAAGGGAGTCATCAGTGCGGCTCGTATCGCGGCGACGATTCGTGATGCGGAACGATTCGGGATCAACGTGCCGGAAGGTGTTGAGGTTGACTTCGGCAAAGCCATGGAACGCATGCGTCGCCTTCGCGCGGACATCAGTCCGAACGACGCGGCAACACGATTTCGCGACCTTGGTGTCGACGTGTTTCTCGGTGATGCCAAATTCAGTGGTCGGGATACCGTCGAAGTGGGTGGGCAGCAACTTCAATTCAGGAAGGCGGTCATCGCGACCGGCGGTCGCGCACAGGCTCCACCCATTCCTGGACTCGACCAGGTTGATTACCTGACCAACGAAACCGTTTTCTCGCTGACGGAACTTCCGCAGCGGATCGGAATCATCGGTGCTGGCCCGATTGGTTGTGAGATGGCTCAGAGCTTTGCCCGGCTTGGCAGCGAGGTGTTTCTCGTCGAGGCGACTCACGGGATTCTGCCACGCGAAGATCAGGACGCCGCAGCGATTGTCAAGGCGGCATTGATTCGTGACGGCGTCACGCTGCTCTGCTGCGGTCGCGATACGAAACTCGTTCCAGACGGAGACAATGTGCGTTTGACACTGAACTCGCACGGCGTGTCGTATGACGAGTCGGTCGACCGATTACTCGTTGCGGTTGGCCGCGCTCCAAATGTGGAGGGACTCGGTCTGGATGACGTTGGCGTTGAATACGACCTTTTGACCGGCGTCAAAGTGAATGATCGATTCCAGACGACCAACTCGCGCATTTATGCATGTGGTGATGTGTGTTCGCCGTTCAAGTTTACGCACGCGGCAGACTTCATGGCTCGGCGAGTCATTCAGAACACGCTGTTCTTCGGGCGGGCGAAGGCCAGTTCTCTACTGATTCCGTGGGCGACGTACACGTCTCCAGAATTGGCGCACGTTGGATTGCTGCCAGAGGATGCGCGAAGGCAGGGAATCGCGACAGACACGTACACTCAGAACTTCTCAGACATTGATCGGGCCATTCTTGAAGGCGAGACCGAAGGATTCGTGCGAGTTCACACGAAGAAAGGAACGGACCAGATCGTCGGTGCGACGATTGTCGCCACGAATGCCGGAGACATGATCGGTGAACTGACGCTGGCGATGCAGCACGGCATCGGCCTTGGGAAAATCGCGAATACCATCCATCCGTATCCAACTCAGGGGGAGGCGGTTCGAAAAGTCGGCGACCTCTATAACCGAACTCGACTGACTCCATCCCGCAAGGCGTTGCTGACGAAGATATTCTCCTGGATGAGATAGTGTCTGAAGGCTTGCCAGCGACGGCTCAGGCCAGAACACTGAGCGGCAGTCAGTGTGTCTATCGTTGAGATTGTTCAGCTCGCTTGCCTGGAAAGAGAGAATCCATGTCGTCTTCATCGTGCACTCAATTGTTCGTCCATAAGCACACGCGAAAAGAGTTTCGAGAGCGCATGGAGTCCGGTGAGCTGAAGGCGTGCATCATTCCGGTTGCCGCCACTGAGCAGCATCTTGAGCACCTCGCCATGGAACACGATTGGCGGAGTGTGAATCACATTGCGTCGTTAATCGCGGAGAAGCTGTCTCCCCACGTCGTGATTGCGCCGTCGATGAACATTGGCATCAGCGAGCATCACATGCGGCATATCGGAACACTGTCGGCGATGCCCGGCAGCTGGCTGGGTGTTCTCTTTGACACGATCCGCAGCATGCATCATGCCGGGTTCACGAACATTCTGGTGCTCAACGGGCATGGTGGAAACGTTGCCCCCTGCGAAGGAATCTGGGGACAGTTTCAGCAGCGGCTGGAGATCAACCTGCAGTTTGAAAGTTACTGGAACTTTCTTCCGGACAGCGTGGCCGAAGCGAATCTCAACACGAAACGCTGGCCTGGTCATGCTCAGGAATTTGAAACCGCATTCGCATTAGCAGCATTCCCGGAGAACGTGCGGCATGATGCGATGCGTGATCAGAAGGACCAGGAACCGCTCGCGGCAACCGCCGAGGCAGGTGCTGCAATGATCGATGCGATCGTTGACGGAGTCTCCAGCCATGTGCAGAAAATGATCGACGGAGAATCCGTGGCGAAGATTCCAGCGTTTCATGAGTAACCCATCGTCGTTATCCATGTCGTTCCCACGCTCTGGGTGGGAACGCTCGACCGGAGGCTCCGCGTTCCGCCAATGGGTCAGGCTCTGCAACATGCACCAGTTTCTCGACACAGAGCGTCGAACACGCCGTTCAAACGGAAGTGTTGCGTAAACGCAACGTCTGGCGGCTTTCGTGCGATGTGCGGTTGAATGCCGCAGTGGCTGGCTCCGTTGCGAATTCGGTGGGACCGTGACAATCGCTCGACGCGTCATGCGCGACATTCTTAGTTCGGTCGGTTTTCGGTCGGTTTTCGCTCGGTCGAGTAACCGGTGACCTATGTTTCGACATCCTGGAGGTTCCAGGAGCTGGCCGTGCGTATGCACGGTTAGTGGTTGTTCGATGGGTCCTGCTGAGGCTTTTCGCGATCATGCTGATTCCTCCGGATATACGATCCAGAGTGAAGGCTCTAACTGTGTTGTTCTGCGCGCTGACGAGTATCGCCATTGCGTGGCCAGGTGGTGCGTATCCGGGTTCTTTGGTGTCTGCAGCCGACAGCCCGATCACAAAGGTTACTACTGCGGGCAGTTTGTATCTGCTTCAGACACTGGGGTACTTCTCGACTCTGGATGACGGTGATCTGCGGATTCAGCAGACATCTGTTGACCTGACGCTCGCCATCGGCGGGCTACGGATGCTGTTGGCAGTCTTTGCTCTGGCAGTCGCTGCCGGCATCGCATCGAGCAAGCCAGCCTGGGAACGACTTTTCATCGCCGGAAGCGGATTACCGATCGGACTTCTCTGCGGCGTTATGCGAGTGACTCTTGGATGCGTTCTCCTGGAGAGTGTCAGCGAATGGCTGGCGACACAAGTCCTGTTTGACTTTGCCGGCTGCACGACGACTGTGCTCGCGGCGTGCTCACTTGCTTTTGAGGTCTGGCTGCTGTCGCGATTGTTGATTGCTCCTCCAGCGCGGGAAGCGGTACCGGTTTCGCGCGAAAAGAAACAAGCGTTCGAGCGGTCGTGTTCGCGATCGATTCCGATCTCCGTCGAGAACACGCGTTCGTCCGCAATTTGCCAGCGAACAACAACTTCGTCAACGAGTGGATGCCTTCGCGGTTTCCTCTGCTACCTGACTCCAATGATGGGCGTCTCTTGCCCTCTATGACCTTATCTGGATCACACTGCCATGTCGTCATCTGAAAAACGTAGCTCGTCGACTGGAACGACTGCACATCGCGTGTCGCCATCGTCTGATGCTCGTCCGCAAGCTTCGTCGGCTGTTGCTCGCAGCGCGAGTTATGGTCACAAAAGCGGACAGCGGGGAAATCCCGTGTGGCGAGCTCTGCAAATGGCGGAGCCGATGACGCCGCAGGGGCTACTGCTCGCGTGGAAGCGGCGATGGAAACAGGCTGTACTGATCGGAATTCCGGTGACGGCTCTTGTGGCAGGACTCGCATGGGCACTGTTTCCGGCTTACTACACATCGTTCGCCTTACTGAAGGTCGCTTCGACCGAACCTCGACTTGTCTTCAAGAAGGCCGAATCCGAGCAGAACTTCGACACATTTCGTCAAACTCAGATTGCGATGATTCGCAGCCGCTTTGTTCTGAACGCTGCGCTGCGTCGACCGGGAATCAGCGAACTTCAAACGATTCAGAAACTGGCTCACCCCTTGGAATGGCTCGAAACCAACATTGTCGTTGACACCTACAACAGTCCGGAGATCCTCAAGATCTCTTTGTCTGATAGCGATGCTGAAGACATTACGAAGCTGGCCAACGCGGTGAAGGATGCGTATCTCGACGAAGTTGTTCTTGCCGATCGAAAAGAGCGGATCACTCGACTGAGCGAACTCGAGCGAATTCACGGGGAGACCGAAGAAAAGGTCCGGCAGAAGGAGCAACGGGTCGAAGCGCTGGCCAGGGAACTCGGCACGGGAGATTCACAGGCACTGTCAATCAAGCATCAGATGGCTCTGGAGCAGATCTCGTTGCTGCGTCGCGAGCACGCGCGTGTGCGTTTTGAGCTGATGCGTGCTCAGATCAATCAGCAGTCCACGGGGACGACGGGAGCAGCAGAGTTCTCGCCGGTGTTGCTGGGAAGTCAGCCGGGTGTTGATGGAGTCTCGGCAGGAACCAGTTCGGTCGATCCACGAGCGACGCTGGCTGCCAACCGCGTGACGCAGCTCAAGGCGCTGATCTCACGTTATGAGTCTCAGGTTGTTGATCAGAATCACCCTGCGTTGCAGAAATATCGGGATGAGCTGAAGCAACTGCAGGTGTCTGCCGGTCAGGTTGAAATCAGTGGAGCACCCGCTCCGGGATCAAGACTCGAAATCCTCAAGCGACAGGAGAAGCTGCTTGCGGAAGAGCTTGAGAAATACTCGGACCTCGTCAAGAACATTGGCAGCTCATCCTATGAACTGGAGTTGATGAAGTCTGAGATTGCTCAGATATCGAAGGTGTCGGATCAGGTCGGTTCGGAAATGGAAGCGCATCGAATTGAACTGAAGTCACCGACTCGAATTACGTTGATGCAGGAAGCGGAAATCCCACAGGTTCTGGATCTCAGCAAGAAGAAGAAGCTGACAGGAGCTGCGGGCGTCGGGGCGTTGGGCTTTATCTTCCTGGCAGTCGCACTTCTGGAGTTCCAATCCCATCGCATCACGGACCCGCAGGATATTTCACAGACTCTGGGGCTTGATCTGCTGGGCAGTCTCCCTGCGATGCCGAAGCCACTGATCAAGTTCTGGGAACAGCCTAAAGCGTCTCGTATGGCATTGTGGAATAACGCACTGATCGAAGCGGTCGACAGTACTCGATCGATACTGCTTCACGATCCCAACGTTGACCAGCGTCGCGTGCTCATGGTGGCCAGCGCGGCCGCACAGGAAGGCAAGACAACCTTCGCCTGTCAGCTTGCCGGAAGTCTCGCACGAGCCGGACGGAAAACAGTCGTTGTCGACTTTGACCTGAGACGTCCGCGTGCTCATGAACTGTTGAACGTTCCGCTGGAACTGGGACTGTCTGAACTGCTCTCAGACAGTCTTGATATTGACAACGTTCTGCATTCGACTTCAGAGCCGAATCTCACCGTAATTCCCGCGGGGCGAGTGAACGAAGCTGCTCTGCAAAGTGTCGCGAAAGACGGTGCGGACTGGTTGTTTGAGCAACTCAAGAAAGACTTCGAGTTCGTCATCGTTGACTCGTCGCCGATTCTCTACGTCGCGGATGGAGCATCGGTCGGTCGCAACGTTGACGGTGCGATCATGGTTGTGAGGTCGCACGCCAGCCGACTACCGGCGGTGGCGGTTGCCTGTGAGCGGATCGAGATGCTCGGCATTGACCTGATCGGCGGTGTGATGGTCGGCGTTCAGTCGAATCTGAGCGGGTACGGATACTCGTACGATTATCACTACGGAGCGACATCCGGATAGGAGAGTCAGCAGGAACGAGAGAACGAGATACACGCTGCAGGAGCCGGCAGTAAACCTGGGTATCGAATTCGTTCTCCCGCTCTGCGTGGGAACGGAATAATGTGAAGTACGAATGCCGCACCAGAATCACCGAAACGACTTATGACTCAGCCGACGCTGACAAATGCGATGACCGTCGATGTGGAAGACTACTTTCACGTGTCAGGCTTCGCCGATCGCATTTCGAAATCGGACTGGGACAGCATGCCCAGCCGTGTCGTCGAGAACACACATCGATTGATGTCTCTGCTGGAGCGATATGAGACTCGCGGCACGTTCTTTGTACTGGGCTGGGTGGCCGAGAAGTTTCCGCAGCTGGTGCGGGATATTCATCAGGCCGGGCACGAAGTTGGCTGCCACAGTTTCTGGCATCAGCTCGTGTACGATCTCTCGCCAGAAGAGTTTCGCGAGGACCTTGTGAAGTCGCGAGACATTCTGCAGGACCTGATTGGCGAGCCGGTGACTCATTATCGAGCGCCGAGTTTCTCCATCACGAATCGTTCGTTGTGGGCTCTGGACGTTCTGGCCGACGAAGGGTTCACGTGCGATTCGAGCATCTATCCGGTCTATCACGATCGTTACGGTATTCCCGAAGCGACTCCGGAGCCGCACCGAATTCTGACTCCGTCGGGAATGATTGACGAGTTTCCCGGCAGCGTGATTCCATTCGGAAATCTGCGACTGGCGGTGTCGGGGGGCGGATATTTCCGGCTGTACCCTCAGCGATTCACTGAGTTCTGTCTGGCCCGCGTTAACTGTCGAACCGGTCGACCGTTCATGTTCTACATTCATCCGTGGGAGGTGGATCCGGATCAGCCCAGGCTGCCTGGATCATTGATGTCGCGGTTCCGGCATTATCAGAATCTTGCGACCACCGAGCACAAACTGAACTGGCTGTTGCCGCGATTTCGGTTTGATTCGATGAGTGCCTCAATCAGGTGTATCGGTGACGGGTTAACGGAACACTCGTTGGCCGAGGGTCTGTACGGTGTCCGTCAGACGTCTGTCGATTCAGCAGAAGTTGTCGCCACGCTGCAGCCATAGAATTTCCGACTGCCGCTGCAGTTTCGTAGAGAGGCGACAACCGTGCCCCGGCCATCCTGTCTGATCCTGACGCATCGCGTACCCCTGCCGCCGAATCGCGGAGATCGGATTCGCACGAGCAACTTCCTGCGGCACATCGCTCAGCGAGCGGATGTGTGGCTCGGTTGCCTTGCCGACGAGCCGGTTTCTGATCAGACGTGGAAGACTTTACAGACGCTGTGTCATCGCGTGGCGATTGTGCCCGTTGAACCGAGGTTGCGATGGCTGCGAGCCGGCACTTCGTTCCTGAGTGGGGGAACGATCTCCGAAGGAGCGTTTCGCTCTCCGAGACTACAGCACATTGTTTCCGAGTGGACATCGCAGAAACAGTTCGATTCCGCATTGTGTTCGTCGTCGGCACTCGCTCCGTACCTGCAGACTTCGAAGCTGAAACAGACGCCTCGCTTTGTCGACCTGATCGATGTCGACAGTGAAAAGTGGTTTGATTACGCGCAGGCATCGGGCTTCCTGAAGCGTGGCATCTTTCAGCGGGAAGGAACCAGGCTGAGAAAACTTGAAAGCAGCATCACTGACTGGGCCAGTGGCATCACGGTGGTGAGTGAGCCCGAAGCTGAGATCTATCATTCGTTCCGTCCTGATGGTCCGCTTCGGGCGATTCCCAACGGCGTGGACGTTGACTATTTCTCGCCCGAATCGACGGAGTCTGATGCTGGCGGAACCTCAGCGTCTTCGCAGAGTGGTTGCGTGTTTGTCGGTGCGCTCGATTACAAGCCGAACATTGACGGCATCGTCTGGTTCGCCAGGACGGTCTGGCCGGAGATTCTTCGGCAATGTCCATGGCAGACGCTGAAGATCGTCGGTCGGGAACCAGTTCCCGATGTCGTGAAACTCAACGGGATCCCTGGAGTGGAAGTCGTTGGGACTGTTCCGGATGTGCGACCGTATCTTTCGCAGGCGGCGGTGGTCGTCGTACCACTGCACATCGCGCGAGGTGTTCAGAACAAGGTGCTCGAAGCGCTCGCTATGGCGAAAGCCGTGGTCGCATCGCCGGATCCGCTGGTCGGTTTACGTGTCGAAGATGGCGTCCACCTTTTCAAAGCTGTTGCACCGCAGGAGTGGGTCAGTTGTGTCACGCGATTGCTTGGCGATGAGCCTCTGCGACGTGACGTCGGTATCGCTGGCCAGGCTTACGTGACCGCTCATCACCGCTGGGAGCAATGCCTCGAACCGTTGATGGACTTTCTGCAGTTGCGGGACAAGGTCAACTCTCCTCGAGGTGCCCGGTGTTCTTCTACTGAAAATGTTACGACTGAGGAAATGTCGGTTCCACCTGGAGAGGCCACATGAAGGGTCTGATCTTCACTTATGGAATGACAGCGGCTGGAGCCATTTGCGGGCTGTTCTGGCCGTTCTACGGACTGCTGGCGTACGTGTCGTTTGCGATTATCAAACCGGACGCGATGTGGCCATGGTCCGTTCCGCCGGCTCGATACAGCCTGCTGATCGCGGGTGGAATGTTGATTGGCTGGGTCTTCACGAAGCAGGCGACGTTCAGGATGGGCCGAGCCATTGTCCCGATGGCTCTGATCACGGGGTATCTGGGCTGGTCGTATTTTGGCGCGTTCTTTCCGCAGCATCAGGATCTCGCGTGGGACTTCGTCGAGCGAATGGTGAAAATCATCATTCCAATGCTGATTGGCTTAACGCTGATTACGTCGACGAAACATTTGAAGCAGCTTGCCTGGACCATCCTGCTGGCTCAGGGGTATGTCGCGTTCGAACTGAACTCGTACTACTTCTCGGGATACAACGTGCTGCGGTGGGAAGGCTTCGGCGGGATGGACAACAACAGTGCCGCCATTGCACTTGTTACAGGACTTGGTCTGGCGTTCTTTCTCGGAGTGCATTCCGAAAAGACCTGGCAGAAAGGACTCGCTTTCGGCATGGCCGTCCTGATGGCCAATGCCATCATGTTCTCGTTCAGTCGCGGCGGCATGCTGGGATTGATCGTTGCCGGTGGTGCGTCGATTCTGGTGATTCCCAAGCGACCTCGCACGTATGCCACAATTGGACTGGCTCTGATCGGCGCTTCTATCCTGGCAGGGCCGGAGGTTCGAGAGCGCTTCATGACGACATTCGTCAAGAAGGAAGGCCAGCGTGAAGCGTCCGCACAGAGTCGGGTCGATCTGTGGATGGACTGCGTCGACGTGATGAAAAAGAGGCCGGTGATGGGTTGCGGCCCGAATCACTGGCCGATGATCGCCTCTCAGTACGGCTGGCCTCATGGCAAGGAAGCACACAGTCTGTGGATGCAGACCGGAGCGGAATTGGGGCTGGTGGGGCTGGCGCTGTATCTCGGCTTCTATCTGACGTGTCTGGCGCTGCTCTGGCATCTGACATGGAAGCGAACTCACGTCGCTGACCCGTGGTACAAGCACATCGCTCGGATGTCGTTCGTTGGCCTGGCCGGATTTGTGGCGTCCGCGCAATTCGTGAGCCTCGAATCGCTCGAAATTCCCTACTACACAGCGATGCTGGGTTGTGGAGTGTTGAAGCTCGCCAGTACGTCGCGCGTCATGTCCGAGGATGAACTGAACGGCCTGCTGCAAGTCGAAGTCGGAGGCGCTCTAAACGACGAACTGGCTGACGAATTCGATGGCGAAATCGACGACTTCGATGCAGACCATTACCTCGACTCCGAAAATGGGTTTGAGGCGTATCCCGAGCTGACGCCAACCGGTGCGGCGGAGTTGAGTTCCGATTCTCATTCGACGGCGAATACTGACTAGTTCTTTTCACCACCGAGCAAAGATGCCACAGCCTGCCAGGCAATACGACATTCAGGTTTACTCCCATGCGATCACTGCGAAACATACTCCGCGACGGATTCTTCGACGTCTGGAAGAAGGCCTGTGCGACCGACGACGGCAAACGCGCCGCTGCGGGATCGCTCGGCAATCTTCTGGCGTGGCGTCCTGATGACGTGAACGCCGACTTGCTGTCGGAGTCTCCTTACGGAGATGTCGGACGGGTGTCGTCCACGCGACCGACCTGCCAGCGCGACGACATCATCATCGTCAGCGCGCGATTTCGCAGTGGTTCGACACTGCTGTGGAATCTGTTTCGCAACGTCCCCGGATGCACGTCTTATTACGAACCGTTCAACGAACGTCGCTGGTTCGATCGGCAGTTACGCGGCGCGCGAGTCGACTCGACTCATCGCCAGGTGGCTGACTACTGGACCGAGTACGACGGCATGGCAGACCTCGGCGAAGTCTTCGACGACGCGTGGAACGAACGTGACTTTTACATGAGTGAGGATGCCTGGAATCCTCGAATGAAGGCGTACATCGAGCAGCTTGTTGAGCGCGCAGATGGACGTCCGGTGCTGCAGTTCAATCGGCTCGACTTTCGCCTGCCGTGGGTTCGACACACGTTTTCGAACGCCAGCTTCGTGCATCTCTATCGGCATCCTCGTGATCAGTGGACGTCAAATCTTCAACAGCTTGATCGATTTCCGCCGGACGGCGTGATGTCAGAGTTCGCCTCCGTCGACGGGTTTTACCTGCTTCGCTGGGCTCAGGATCTGAAGTACCACTTTCCGTTTCTCGACGATCAGACGATCGAACATCCCTATCAGTTGCATTACTTCCTCTGGAAGTTGTCGTACCTCTACGGTCGGACGTTCTCGGATGTGTCGATCGGTTTCGAAGAACTGACAAGCAATCCCGAACGTGCGTTGTTTGAACTGTTCGACGTGTGCGGGATCGAGGAATCACATATCGAAAGTCTGCTTCCCCTGGTCGAGCCTCCGCCGTTCGGCAAGTGGAAGGCTTACGCCGACGACACCTGGTTCAGGCGTCACGAAGAACATTGTGAAGGTGTTCTGGCCAGCTTCTTCGCGGACCGAATGACGGAACCGAAAAAGACGACGTGCCGCCCACTTTCAAGAAGTGAACACCGCACGTCAGGCACTTCAGACAGCCTTCGTTAAACGGTCCATCAGAATACAACAACGATCAGAATCTCATGAGCGTCTCACACCGTCACGATCAGAACATACCGCCCGGCGACGATGCGATTGCAACAGCGCCGTCGGACACCGACGCGCCGACGATGGCAGCGAGAATCTGCTCAGTCGTTATCTGTGGCCGCT
>JAQBWV010000480.1 GCA_027624335.1 Planctomycetota bacterium | reverse complement strand
CAGGTCGAGTCGCAGGTCGTCGGTGAGCGGCAGCCATCGGATGGTCGCGCCGCGTTCCTGGCAGATCATCTGCCACGGAACAATGTTGGCGTGATGCTCCATTTCGGTGATCAGAACTTCGTCGCCTGGTTCGAGAAACTTCGCACCCCAGGCTCGCGCGACGATGTTGATCGACATCGTCGTGCCGGATGTAAACACGACTTCGTCGCTGGAGTCGGCGTTCAGTAATTGTCGGACTCGGTCACGTGAAGCCTCAAGTTCTTCGTCAATGCGTGCTCCGAAGTAGTAGACACCCCGGTAAGCGTTCGCGAAGTATTGTTCTTCGACTTCGCGTTCCTTCTCAATCACGCAGGTGGGTTTCTGAGCGCTGGCGGCGCTGTCGAGAAAGACCGGCACGCTGCCTTTGCGATGCCGTCCCTGTTCGAGCGGTCGATTGAGAATCGGGAAGTCCCGACGAACAGCCTCGACGTCGAAGGTCGAGAATCCCGTCGGAGCATTTGAAGGCTGGTTCATAGTTGGAACGGCTGAGCCGGGGTCCTGAGGCCGTTTTCAGTTGGGGGCGAGTGCATTGTCGGCAATCTGACGCACCCGGCTGACCATGCCGCCGAGTCCGTTTTTACGAGCCGTGCTCAGATGACGATCCAGACCGAGACGGCTGAAGATGCCTTTGATATCTGTGTTGTGAATTTCCTGTGGTGTCCGACTGGAGTAAACCATCAGGATCACGGTCAGCAATCCGCGAACGATCATGGCATCGCTGTCTGCAATCAGCTCGATGGTGCGTGGCTCACTGTCCGAGACAGAAGCGACCATCCAGACATTACTCTGACAGCCATGCACTTTTGTCTCGTCGGTCTTCAGTTCGGCCGGCATGTGAGGCAGCTCCCGACCCATGTCGATCAGGATCTCGCACTGGTCCGCCCAGTCGCCCAGGTCGTCGAATTCTTCGATGAGTTCTTCTATGGTCATGGGAGCAGCAGTGCTCATCGTTTGGCTCATGAAAATGCTGTTGAAACTGTTTTCGACAGAATCGGTTGTGAATATTGTCGAAACTGTCGGCATTCTAGGCAGTCGGAAGCTGATCGCAACGGTTGATACCCGGTTTTACCCGAGGTGGAAGGACGCTTTGGGGAGAGATGCCTCTCGACAAGCAGATCGGAGCAGTGGGGACCAATCGGGATAGTTGTGACGTGTTTGAGGCTGGACTATCGTTCGACCGCCACTGGCCATCACAGAGAGAGACGAATTGAAGCGGCGTGGCGTTCGGTGAATTCAGACAGCCAGGAGCAGCGTGTGACTGAGAAAGTTGTGATCATTGGTTCCGGTCCGGCCGGTTGGACGTCAGCGATTTATGCATCGCGAGCAGAACTGAACCCCCTCGTGATTGAGGGTGCGATTACGGAAGAAAATCGTCAGCAGGGGACTCTTCCGCTGGGGCAGCTCGCGCTGACGACGGAAGTTGAAAACTTTCCGGGGTTTCCAGCGGGAGATATGGAGAACTATCTGGACAGTTCGCTTGATAAGTCGCGTCGTCAGTACATGGCTCCGCACGGGAAGGAAGGCGTTTCCGGGCCGGAGCTGATGGAGCTGATGCGGCAGCAGGCGTCGAATTTCGGCACGCGAATCATGACGGACGACGTCGTGGAAGTGGACATGTCCTCTCGACCGTTCAGGCTGAAAACGCTGTCTGGCAAGGACATCGAGTCGCACTCTTTGATCATCGCAACGGGGGCACGCGCCAATTATCTCGGGCTGGAGTCGGAAGACCGCTTCAAGAACAACGGCGTTTCCGCGTGTGCGGTCTGCGACGGGGCGTTGCCGCGGTTTCGAGGCAAGCCGCTCGTCGTGGTCGGCGGTGGTGACTCGGCAATGGAAGAGGCGACGTACCTGGCGAAATTCGCATCGACAGTTTACATCGTGCATCGCCGCGGCGAGTTCCGGGCGAGCCGGATCATGGCGGAGCGTGCTCTCGCTCATGAGAAGATCGAAGTGAAATGGAATTCCGGGGTCGACGAAGTTCTTGGAAGCGACAACGCGGGCGTCACCGGCGTGCGGATTCGCAGCACGACCGACGAAAGTCAAACGGAAGAACTGGACTGTTCCGGATACTTCGCCGCGATTGGTCACACACCGAATACTGACTTCCTGAACGGCCAGCTTGAGATGAACGCAAAGGGCTACCTTAAATGGACGGTTGCTGGGCGGACGAACACGAGTGTGGATGGTGTTTTCGCAGCGGGCGACGTCGCCGACGACTACTACAAACAGGCCATCACTGCCGCCGGAACCGGTTGCATGGCCGCTCTCGATGCCGAACGCTGGCTGGCCGCGCAGGGAATTGAATAACGGCAAACGCGCTGCAGTGCTCTGCCCCAATTTCGTGTCAAAGACCCCATTGGGGTCGAACTTCGGACAGTCGTAATAGTGTCTTGTCAGAAAACAAGAGACAACAACGGCAACCCACCGAAAAAAGAAGCTGCGAGCAAAAGCGATCAGCGATCACATAAATGCATTGCCGCCGCTGGCGTTCAGACGCTTGCAGACTGGCCACGCCTCTCGCGGCATTTTGAGCGGAACGCTCGGA
>JAQBWV010000479.1 GCA_027624335.1 Planctomycetota bacterium | reverse complement strand
CTCGCGAATTCGTTCGGCAACCCGCACGCCAAGCCGCATCGCCGTGTGCATCGGAACCGAGATGCCAACGAACCTGGCCGCCGCAACTTTCGCCGCATCGAAATCCTCAACAGCAATGTCCATGGCCAGCGGCGAGTAGCCAGCACGTTCGAGAAAGCCAATCGGCATGGCCACGCCCAACGGCTGGTGCCCGAGCTCATAACAGGAGATAAGCAGGATGGATCCGCTCGTTCGCAACTCCATCATTCTGATCTCCAGGTTCTGGTCCAAACCGTTTCGCCGCGATCCGGAATTCCGCGTCTACACATGTAACGCTGAAGCGTTACTTCTGAGTCTCAAATTGCGAATTGGTAGTTCAATCGGTTCGCGGCAGATCGTCCACTTCCCCGGCCGCGCGTGCTTCCTGGATACAGATGCAGGGCACATCACCAAACGCGCAGAAAACACAGCATTCGCCAGCAGCGGGCAGCATCTCGGCCCCACACGTGGAGCAGGAATGGCGAACCCTTCATAAGCCTCGCGGGATGTCGCGCTCTTTCGCGCAGCCACAGAAGGGACAGGTCAGCCTTGATTTCGTGATCACAACCATAACGACACAGTACCGTCGCAAGTCGGCGAATTCCACAGTTGGCTGTACTCGCATCTCCGACGAGCGTGTTGAAGGAGGCGGGGATCGGAAATACGATTGCGATTCGGGAATCCCGCAAGGGCTCGTTCTCTAAACAGTCTCAATTAGTCATTGAAAGCGCCGCCATGTCCGATGAACCCGTCCCCGGCGAAGTGCTCAAGCTGGATTGCTGAAGCTCAAAGCAGGTACAGTCGCCGGGCGCGACTGAGAAGACTGCGGGTTCCGCCAATCCCCTGTCGGGGCGAGGTGAGCTGATCGCGAAAGTCGGGACGATCGTGTCTACGATCATCGCATCCAGCTGCTGCTGGCTGCCGCCGATTCTCCTGGTGGCCGGCGTGTCCGGAGCCGGCATGACAGCGGCCCTGGAGGAGTACCGGCCGTACTTCATCGTCGTGACGTTCAGCTTCCTGGCTGCCGCCTTTTACATGACTTACCGCCCGCGAAAAGCGGCGGCTGGCGGAGTCGAGGGTTGCTGTGCACCCGCTGCGGTCAGCGGGCGTCGATTCAACATGATGACCATGAATAAGATCATGCTGTGGGCCGTGACGGCGATGGCCGTTGTGTTCCTGTTCTTTCCGCAGGTCGTCACGGGACTGTTCGCCTCGAGCAACGAGATCACCGCCGACATGGACCAGACAGTCATTAAGGTGATCGGCATGACCTGCCCTGGGTGACAACTCAAGGCCGAGACGGCCATACAAACAGCACCGGGCGTGCTGGCAGCCAAAGCGGACTACGAAACGGGTCGAGCGACAATCGGTACAAGGAAAGGGACTCAGCTCTCGCTGGAAGCGGTCATTTCCGCGTTGGAATCAATTGGCTATGGCGGTGAGCTGGTCGAGGAATCATTGTGATCCGACTTCGCCCGACGACGCGCCGGCATGACGATTGAAGAATCCAGGTGCCGTCGCCGCTCCGCGGCACTCTGCTTTATTTCGGACCGGCCATGCAGCCAACACACATAATCATCATCAAGAGGTGGACCAGCCTGGTCTCGCTCGTTTTTGCGATCGGTTCTGGCACGCCTGTTTGTTCCGAGGAACCACCTTCTTTCAATCATAAAACTCTCCTGAGCCGGTTTGACGCAAACGGCGATCAGCGACTCGATGGTGAAGAACGGTCCGCTCTGCGAACAGCGTTTGGCGGCATCGACATTCCTCTGCTCCCAGCCGAACCGCATCACTACAAACACTCGGCGATCCCTGGGCACATCACGCAGGCTGACCTCGACGCGCTGGACAGCACGCCGTCGGATAATGCGATCACCAATGCCGGGGCCACGCTGGGGCGGGTTCTGTTTTACGACCGCCATCTTTCGCGGAACGACTCAACGTCGTGCGCGACGTGCCATCATCAGACCGCAGGATTCAGCGATCCGCAGCGGTTCAGTCGAGGTTTCGATGGAGGCCGCACCGGTCGAAATTCGATGGGACTCGTGAATCTGAGGTACTCGAAGGTCAACGGGCTCGAACCGGGTTTCTTCTGGGACGAACGAGCGGCGACGCTCGAAGAACAGGTTCTGATGCCGATTCAGGATGAGGTCGAGATGGGAATGAAGCTGCCGGACCTCGAAAAGAAGCTAGCGACTTTGCCATACTATCCGTCGCTGTTCGAGGCTGCGTTTGGAACGACCGAAGTCACGCGCCAGCGAATCGCCCGAGCGCTGGCACAGTTCGTAAGATCCGTTGTGTCGTTCGGCTCGAAGTTCGATCGCATCCTCGCGGCCTCGACGAGTGGCGACGCGGCTGACTCCTCGCGACTGACCGAAACTGAAGAACGTGGTCGGTCGCTGTTTATGGACGGCGTTGGCGGAGTCAACGAATTCGCCTGTCAGATGTGCCACGTGCCACCGACTTTCAACATGGAGACGTCGCACAACATCGGGCTCGATCTGAAATATCGTGACCGCGGACTCGGAGCACTGAACCGCAAGTCGAACGATCCTTTCACACCGTCGAA
>JAQBWV010000478.1 GCA_027624335.1 Planctomycetota bacterium | reverse complement strand
GTCGGACCAAGTTGAGAGAGGCTCGCGGCATAAGGCATTTGAAGGCCGATCGTGATTGGACAGGGTCTTTGTGGTATCGAATACTGACTGAAAATATTTGCAATGTCGCGAGCTCCAGCGAATTCCTCGCGAACGATTCTTCGACGGCTCGACCTGAGCAGGGCAGCGAAATAATGCTGCCAGTAGTTACGCTGTCTGAAAAGTAACAAAAGTGGAGTCGGGCCAGTATCGTCACGGGCTCTGATCACGAGGTCTCGCACTGGAAGAAGTGAATTGCAGGGAAACGTTTCCGAAGTGCTACAATCCGGGTCGTAAGAACCATTTCGAATGTCTGATGAGCAAACACTGAGTCTGGAGTAAGCGACCATGCGATGGAGTTTTCTGGCTGCCTGTGCCGTGGCAGTAACAACCTCGTTCTCTTCTGCCGCAGACTGGCCTCAGGCGGCGGGACCGAACGGAAACTTTGTCGTCGATGGTCACGCGGCCGATCGATTCAGCGTGTCACTGGATCAGAATGTGATCTGGCGAACGCCTTTGCCGAATACCGGGCAGGGAACGCCGATCGTGTCGGGCAATCGTGTCTTTGTGACGAGTCATGCTCCCATCGCGCAGGACACTGAAACAGGTTCGCTGATCCTGGGGCTGTGCTTTGACGCGAAGTCCGGTCGCGAACTGTGGCGACGCGAGATTCCCGGAACGCGCGAGACGGATCTCTCCAGCCTGTTCAGCGATAACACCGCAGCGTCTCCCGTCGCCGATGGAAAGCGAGTTCTGTTTACGAATGTCGGAGGGACGCTGCGCTGTTTCGATTTCGATGGAAATGAGAACTGGAGCTACCGGTGGGGTCCGTTTGGTCGACATCATGCGCGCCAGCACGAACCCATGCTGCATGGCAGCAACGTGATCCTGATGCAGGTGCCGCGCGACGACCTGACACCCGAGGTCACCACAAAGGCCGGAGCCGCGCCGCTCGGGCGAGATCGGGAGTACTGGACTCATCTGCAATCATTCGATCTTACAACCGGTAAACGAGGCTGGATCGCGCAGGCTGGCACGTCGGTCCATGCGACGTCATTGACCGGAAGAACATCCGACGGAACGACGGCCATCCTGACCGGACGCGGTGGTGGGCATCAGCCGCCGGAAGAACCTTACGGCATCTCCCTGGTCAACGCGGACGATGGGAAAACGATCTGGGACTTACCGATCAAAGGTTACGCCGCTCATCAGAGTTGCAGCTGGAACCAGGAGGTTGCCTGCCTGTTCGCAGGCGGGGAACACGTAACCGTCAATATTCACACGGGCGAAATCAGAAATCGAGTTTCTCTCTTCGAACAAGTCACCGTCTGTCGACATACAGATTCCGGTTACCGAACGGAAACGCAGCAGACTCTTAAGAATGCTCGCAGCCCGATCACGAAGCAGGCCAACTGCCTGGTCGGAAACTATCACTACTTCCGCGCGCACGACGAGTTTCTGATTGGTCGCGTCAACATCCAGAGCGGCTTGGTCGAGTACCTTCAGGTGCCAGTGCAGGTCGTGCGTCGAAAGGACGCCAGGGAACAAGTTCTCTGGACTCAGGCACTTAAGAACGACATGAAGAATGCTGATGGCTTTGTCGCGACGCAGGACAGGCGAAACGCCGGCAGCGGCTGGGGACACGTTTCCGCGGCAAGTCCAATCGTCGTGGGAGACAACATCTATCTGCCAACAATGATCGGGATCGTCTACGTTCTGAAATGGAACGCCGAGACGCTCGACGAGAAGGCTCTGGTCTCCGTCAGCGATCTCGGTCCGGCTGGAGAAACGTGGTCGCTGTCGAGCCTGTCCTTCGCGGACGGTCGCCTCTACGCCCGGACGCTCAAAGAACTGATCTGCATCGGCACATCAGAATAGAACATAGAGCATGCACTGCGGCGTGAGTCGATTGTGATTTCCATGATGCATCCACCGCATCGGCCCACCACCACTGAGCCAGCGCGACAGCCAGCCACGTACCCAACCTGAGCACTCGTTCTGAAACCCTTCAGTGTCGAGTCCGCTTCCATTCCGCGCCGAGACTCGAACTGGAATGAAACTTCAGCGACGCCCCGTTTTTCGTGTTCTTGATCTCAACGAAATACCGACCGCCGCCCAAATCGTACCTGGCGAAACTCGGCGGAGATGATTGATTACAGCCCGTCGCCAGGAAGCACAAAAGCACGCATACCGATTTGACACGAAACCATCACGCGGCCTTGTTGAGGCATAACGGATAGCGATCTATGCGGCTGCAGGGATGCAGGCTTATAGATCGTGCGTTGAACTTTTCCGCTTCATTAGTTGAATCCTGGAGCATTTCGGATTCATGGGTGCTCACGAATCGGCCCGGGGACGAGTTTACACCTGCTGGTTGCGTCACGCCCGGCGTGTGGCTGGTCGGTGCCGCTCGTCCATGTCAACCAGGATTCGACCTCTCAGCCGGCTGGAACGAGGACTCCCTGCTCAAAGCCCTGCCCGGAGCATGGCTCAACGTGCAATTGCCCTGCCCAGGTCTTCCCACGGTGGCGGACGCCGCGAACCATCTGGAGAAAATATTGAAGGTGCGGC
>JAQBWV010000143.1 GCA_027624335.1 Planctomycetota bacterium | reverse complement strand
AGGACCTGGCAGTCGCGACACTCCAGCACGGTGCTCAGGATTATCTCATCAAAGGTGAGATTGGAAACCATCTGCTGGCACGCTCCATTCGTTATGCCGTCGAGCGGAAGAAGTCAGAACTGGCATTGCAGACAGCTTACGACCTAATGGAATTGCAGGTCGAACAACGAACCGCGGAACTGAGGCAGTTGCAGGAAGAAGCCTCGCTGCGTCAGGATGAACTGGCACACGCCTCGCGTCTGAACACGCTGGGCGAAATGGCGTCGGGCCTGGCGCACGAGTTGAACCAGCCGCTGATGGCGATCATCGGCTTCACCGATTACAGCCTGCACATGCTGCGGTCTGACCGGCAGAATCCGAACCTCATTGCTGAGAGTCTTGAAGACGCCGCCCGTGAAGCAAAGCGGGCTGGCGAAATTATCAAGCGCATGCGACGGCTCGTCAGACGACGACCGGCTCAGCATGTGCTGACATGCCTCAACGACACGGTCACCGAATCCGTGCAGCTCCTGCGGCCGGGTCTCGATGTTGCGGTCTCACTTCAGCTGGACGCATCGTTGCCGCAGATTGGTATTGATCGCATTCAGATTCAGCAGGTGATTCTCAACCTGGCCGGCAATGCCGTTCAGGCCATGGACAACGCCAGTTCCGACGAACGTCGCCTCACACTGCGAACCGGTTGCGACGCGGCCTCGTCGATGCTGTTTGTTGAAGTGTCAGACACAGGGCCCGGGCTACCGCAGGAGGATCTGGAGCGTCTGTTCAATCCGTTCTTTTCCCGTAGACCCGGCGGACTCGGATTGGGCCTGTCGATCAGTCGAACGATTGTTGAGTCACACGGTGGACGGTTGACCGTCAGCGAAAACGCCCGGCATGGATTGACGTTTCGCTTCACACTTTCAGCGAGTCCTTCATCCGGAGTCGCCACATCGAAATGAGCCCGCAGGACAAGGTAGCCAGACACACGTCGCCAACGGTTTTCGTCGTGGACGACGATGCCGCCGTTCGGAAGGCGGTACGTCTGATGCTGCTGACTGCAGGCCATGAGGTGGAAACATTCAGTTCCGCAAAAGAGTTCCTCGCCGTGCACGACTCGGCCCGTCCGGGCTGCCTGGTCTGTGATGTCCGGATGCCAGGCATGGACGGGCTGGAGCTGCTGCGACAGCTCATCGATCTCAAGACAACGCTCCCGGTCGTCATGCTGACGGCTCATGGAGACATCACCATGGCCGTCGGTGCGATGAAAATCGGAGCGGTCGAGTTCCTGGAAAAGCCCGCCGATCCAGAAACCCTGCGTCGCAAAGTCGCTGAAGCGCTGGCGAAAAACGAGCAGCATCGAGCCGACAGCAACGAGCAGGCAGAGATCCGTCACCTGCTCACAACGCTGACCACTCGCGAGCGGGAAGTTCTGGAATATCTGGTCGACGGAAAAGAGGCTCGCACGATCGCCCGGATCCTTGGTACGTCCCACAACACCGTCCGTGTTCAGCGAGTCAGTCTCATGAAGAAGATGCGAGCGGACAATATCGCGGACCTGGTAAACATGATGAACCAGATCGGCCTGACGAACCAGGAATAGACTGACCGGTCGAGATGAGATGTCTGGGCGTTGCCACGTTCGCGTAGGACGCTGGCTGATGGACGCTCGGCCCGCGCTCGGACGAGTTGTGTTGACGTCGATCCTGTCACTGCACGAAGCCTGAACCGCCGTCGTGTCGACGTGGGAATGATCCCTTGGGCGGGCGCGAGTGTGATGGGCTCATTCGTGATGGGCTCATTCATGGTCCTATTCAGCCGGGCGAGTTAGCATCGCGTCGTCTCTGTTTTTCAAAGGAGCGATCATGAATTGGCGTCTGCTGTTGAGTGCTGTGAGCGTCGTTGTTTTGTCTGCTGCCGATTCACACGGCCAGGATGGTGGTCCGGCTCGCGCTGTTGCTTCCCGCGAAACGATCACTTTGAGTGCCGATGTGAAAGCCCGCTGCGTCAAAGTGTTGACGGAGGGACTTCACAGCGACGAATTCTGGCCGTCGATTCACGCGGCAGAAGGACTGACGGTCGGCGGGTATGGTCATCTTGTGCGGAAACAGCTTGAGCCGAAGCTGGATCAGAAACTGGACGATCAGCAGCGGTGCGGTGTCAGCCGGGAACTTGTCCGTGCGGGAGATCGCCTTAAAGCCAGCGTGATGCTGAAGATTCTTGCCGGCGAGGATGAATTCGGGCATATCCATGCGGCGGAGAGTCTTTACAAGGTAGAGGAAATCGGCGATGGCGTCGCGCTGCGGCGAGCGTTTGAGCAGACGGACAATCTGCGACTGCGAATCATGGCGGCGGCGGCTCTCGGGCGTTGCGGCAATCCCAAAGCAATGGCATTTATTCGGGAGATCCTCAACCACGAAGATCCCGAGATCTACAAACTCGGAGCGTGGATCCTCGGACGAATCGGTCAGACCAGCGACATCGCTCTATTGAAGAAGCACTTGTCGCGGTGTCCTAATGCGCTGACTCGCGCGTATTTTGATAACTCGCTGGCGTCGCTGGGTGATGCGAAAGGGCTTCAGGCACTGGCGAACAGTCTCGCGAGCGAGGATCCGGCAGTGCGTACGTACGCCGCAACATTTGCGGGCGATGCCCGAGCGGTAATCGTTGCTGACGCGCTGAGGAGGATGCTTGACGATCCCTATGCAGACGCGCGATATCGAGCGGCTCAGTCGTTGCTGTTTCTCTCAAGACGACCGAGTCTGAACCGGACCGTGGATGTCTCGACGTTGCTCTGGGAAGCAACCACAAAGAATCCCCGCTACACGGAAGGCTCGATTGTCGAGCTGGCTGATGGGTCGCTGCTGTTCGCCGTGACCGAGTTTCAGGACAGTGGCAGCGATTTCGCCAAGGCCCACATCGTCGGGAGAACGTCGAGCGATGGAGGTCTGACGTGGAGTGAACCACAGGAGATTCAAAACAACACAGGCGGCATGAACGTCATGAGCGCCACTTTGCGGCGCATCGGAAACGGTGTCTCGTTGTTTTATCTCCAGAAGAATGACGTCAACGATCTGAAGATGTTCGTACGCTGGTCCAGTGACGAAGGAAAAACATTCGGGCCGGCGACGCTGGTGACTGCTGACTCGGGATACCACGTTGTCAACAATGACCGACTGACTCAGCTTTCATCTGGCCGGTTGCTGGCACCGGCGGCTTCGACGCCGGACGTAAAGACTGACAACCACTTCGTGTCGCACTGCTTCATCTCGGACGATGGCGGGCAGCATTGGCGAAAGGGCAGGGGCCACGTCAACGCACCACAACGAGGAGCCATGGAGCCGGAAGTTGTCGAACTGACGGACGGGCGAGTGCTGATGATCGTTCGCACTCAGCTGGGATGCATCGGCAAGAGTTATTCGGCTGACGGCGGCGACACCTGGAGCAAACTGGAGTCGCTCGGGGTACGAGCGCCCGAGGCACCATCGACGCTGCGAAGAATTCCTTCCACAGGCGACCTCGTCCTCATCTGGAACGACACATTCACACCGGGCGCCGGTCATGGTGGCAAGCGGACTCCCTTGTCGGCAGCCATTTCATCCGACGAGGGGATGACCTGGAGAAGTGTCGGCAATCTGGAAACCGACGGCGGCAAGACGTTTTCCTACACAAGTCTCACATTTGTCCGCGACCGCGCGGTCATGAGCTACTGGGAAAGCGGCGAAGGTCACCGTCTCTCCTGCCGGTTCCGCTCGATTCCCGTCGGTTGGTTCTACCGATGACGTTGCTCCGCATAAGCCGCCAGATCGGCATTCGGGAGGCTGTGTCAGACAATCTAACACCAGTGGATGAGAACTCGGCTCGGCTCCGCCTCACGAGTTTCTAATTCGCTGACGATAGCCCTGACACCCCCCGCAACAGCCACTTTAGGCTGATGCAGGGAACCGGCACGGTGGATCAAGCGGCATCAATTGCTTCCAGCAGGCTCAAGGCATCAAGGAATACATCATCGGCGACTTCAGTCTCCAGTGTCGTCGCTGCTTCATCGTGATCGGAGCGGCGCGACACGCTCTGGTGATCAGTCGTGTCTGTATGTTTGACAACATCCGAAGCAACAGGCCGGCGATCACCGAAGTCATCGTCTCGTGTCGTTTGGTCAAACTGAGTCACTGGCGGAACCAAAGCGAGCAAATCTGTTTCACTGTCGCCGACGGCCGCTCCCTTTTTGGGTTTTCCACCGCCTTTTCCGCCGCCGCCGTTACCACCACCGCCGCCGCTGGAATCGTCATTGAGGATCGTGCCCACGCCGGAGCCGTCACTGATGTCCGCATTGGACGCGTCGCTCAGATTGACTGAGAACACTTCATCAGGCTCAACGTTATTGTCACCGACGACGGTGACTGTGATCGACTTTGACGTCTCTCCGGCGTTGAAAGTGACAACACCCGATTTTGCCTGGTAATCGTTGTTTGCCGTCGTTGCGGTGCCATCAGCAGTCGCATAGTTGACGGTGACTGCCTGGCTCGACACGGCGGACAGCGTCACAGTAAAGGTCATGGTCGTGAGCTGTGGGCTCCCGGCGAACCGCCCCTTCGTATTCAACTTGCCTTCGGTAACGCTGGCGTCGCTGATCGAGATGGCAGGTCGGGGAACTGGATCGTCATCAATGATCGTGCCCGTTCCCTGCGAGTCTGCCAGAGCGGCACCAGAAGCATTACTCAAGTTGACTACGAATGACTCATTGCCTTCATACAGGCTGTCCTGCAACGAATTGACGACGACCGTCTTCGACAGTTCACCCGCGAAAAACGTCAAGGTGCCGCTGACGGCCGAATAGTCAGAGCCAGCCAGAGCTGAGCCGTCGGCTGTCGAGTAATTAACGGTCACGTTGCTCGCTGAGGCTGCCGACAGGGACACGGTGAAGGACAAGGCTCCACCCTCGGTGGCGCTGGCGTCACCGATACTGAGTGTGGCAAGACTGCCCGGATCGACAATCGTGCCTGTGAACGAGTACTGGCCGATGCTGCCGTAAGCCGAATAACCCGTCGTTAACGGATCACCCTTACCGACACCGCTGACATGAACAAAGTATGTGCCCGCCGCGACCGACGCGCTTAACTGAGTATCCAGGAAGTCGGTTGGATTCGCAGAGGCCACCAGTGATCCACTGGAGTTGTACAGTTGCACCAGAATGTCGAGGTTCGGGCCGCGTTCAAACTCCCGTACGTCGATGCTGACGGTACCGGCTCCAGTAGTGAAGCTGAAGACATCGACGTCCGTGTTCCATTCGATGATGCCTGCGGCATCGATCGTTGTGGAATTGACCAGGTTTGCCGACGAAGCCGTGCCGTTCGAGTTGCCGTAGTCGTCAGCGCGGTAGCCGAAGCCGTTCTGCGACGTAATGATCGCCAGATCGTCTTCGTGATTGTTCGCGTCGGCGTACTCCCCGCGACTCCACTGGCTCAGGTTGTCGTAATAGCCGACTCCCATGATCGGAGCCCACGCGGTTTCGCCACTGCCGTGGCCGGAGTAATAACCTGTCGTGGAGTCCCCGTCGTGGTACAGGCCAAGCGTATGGCCGGCTTCGTGGCTGACAGCTTCGGCGACGTATTTCTCGTAGCCGTTACCGAGCTGCGCGGGGAAGACATAAGTCGGAGTGTCCGTGTTCCAGTTGAACGAACCGACGTAGGCCACGCCGCCCGCTCCGGCTCCAAACCAGTCGTTACTGCTGCCACCGATGGCGACACGAACGCCCCAGCGGGAATCGCCCGAGCCACTGTTGATCAGATCGCCCGTGCTGGCCGGTTCCTGGGTCGTGACGTTCACGTCGAAAGCGACGAAGTCTTCAACAACCCGCTGCCAGATTCGCTGAATGGCCGTCAATTCGCTGTTGCTGAATCCAGCGACACCGTCGGTATCGTAGGCTGGTGTCGTGAAATTCGCACCGCCGTTGAAATTGCTGTTCCAGGCGGTTCCCGACGTCACATGGCCGTTGAAGTCGAGATAAATCGTGTGGGTCGCGCCGGGGTTGGAGTTCAGAAAGAACGTGTCTGCAAGGTTGAACGGCGAGCCGCCCCCCGTGTTGGTGCCGCCGCCCACGGTGGTCGCGTCGAGCACCGATTCCGGCAGCGCGTACCACTCGTTACCGACTTCATCGAGCCCATGCACCGAGCCATCTTCGTGATAATCGATTCCCGCCGTCGCACTCAGCAGGCAGCGTGACTCCAGCATTTCCGGCGAGAGCGATGCATTGTTCCGCCGATAACCGGATCGCGGCTGTCGATTCGCGTTCGATGCCAGTTTCAACTTCCACTCGGCAAGCCAGTTTTTTCTCATACAGGTAAATCCATACAACGGCATCAACAGGGATAGAAAACGGTTAGACGACTAACACAGCCCGGTCGTCGGAATCGCCAGTAAATTATTAGCTCGGATTCCGACGTCCAAAAGAAAAATGTTGCGGAACAAGGCGACTATGCCGCAAGACGATTCACACTCGTGCAAAACGCGTCACGATGGTCAGGCTATTCCGACAAGTCACCACCTGACGGAAAGCGACGGTATCCGACCTACTGTGATCAGTTCCTGAGACCTGAAACATTCGCCCGTGAGGGTTGCTTACAGAAAGCTATGCACATTCCGATCCAAGTCAATGTGAGTTGATACCGCACGCGGCGATCTGTGAGACGTGTTGGAAATGCTGGAAGTTGAGTGTTGTAAGGGTGGCGAGAAAGGCGGCATAGACAAAGAACACATGCCCCTGGCCGGACTGAGCCGCTTTCGACACTGGCATCAGCTGCTTATCGAGGAACCTGGACTGAATGGCGTTGGAACAGTCCCGAAATCGCTTACCGATACATGCAGCGGAACCATTCTGACACGGTTCATCAGAGGACCCTCTTCGCAGCTCGGGTCGGATCGCATGAGTGCAGGGCGGTGGCCACAACGGCTTGAAATCGAGCCACAGTTCAGCGCAGATGAACACAGATTCCCGCGTCGCATTTGTGCTGATCTGTGTCTATCTGTGGCGAAGGCATTACCGAAAATCAATTTGCGATTCCATCAGGCAGAGCCTGACCTGTGCGATAAACAACAGTGCAGATCGCAGCGAGCTTCTCAACCGGGAGAGTGCCCGGCCAGCACCATCCCCAGGGACACGGCAAACACCAGCGAATACGCTCCGGCAAGCGTCAGGGCTCCACGATAGAGTTCCGACGGGCACTCGCGATAAGCGACTGTTGCCCCGGCTGATTCCGGTGGAATTTCGACCGTCGGGTATCCCGGATCCCACAGAGATCCGTCATCCAAACGGTACTCAACACGGCTCTGCCAGAGCACCCAGCCTACCAGACCTACGGCTCCCGCGGCGGCGAGCACCAGATACAGCGGCAGGCTGGCTTCGCCTGCGTTTTCCAGGCCTTCCGTCGTTGCTGACGCTTTCAGCAGCACTACGGCCAGAGCATTGTTCAGAAAGTGGAGCAGCATGGGAGCCAGGAAACTTTTCGTTGTCAGGTACACCAGATGAATGAAAAACGCGAGCGGCAGCAGCGCGACCGCATGAGCAGGATGAATATGCACTGCTGCAAATAAGCATGAAGTCATGATGACGCCGGCAACGATGCCGTGACGTGCGATCAGCCCTCGCCCGATGATTCCTCGAAAGATGATCTCTTCACCAATGGCCGGTGCGACGGCGATGACCAGCAGCAGCAGGCCCAGAGGTGCCGACTCACCAAGCGGTTTGATGCTCTCGTTGACGTTCAGATGCTCGAAGAATTCCATGCCCGGCAAATGAGCGAACCATTGATCCCAGCCAGCAACGGTCAGCTCGTGGAGTCCTCCACACATCAGCGAAATGGGAATCGAAACAGCGACGATCAGCCAGAAATGCTGCTGGGGGATCGGTCGAATTCCCAGGCGGTGCGAAGTCCTGCCTACCAGTCGGAGCCAGGTGGCTGCAACGGCAATCACCAGGAACACGAGCATCTCACCAGTCATCAATTCGAGTCCGAAGTTTTCCGGCAATGACGTCATGAACGATGTGAACTGGGCCAGCGATGGAAGAGTTCCGGTCGCAGACACCTCATAAACCTGTGCAGTCAGGACGGCGACCACAGCGACGATCATTCCAATCAGATGGATCACCAGAACGCCGACCGTCCAGCCGATCGCCTCAGGAATGCCCGGACCAGGATGCTGGACACAAGGCAGCCCCACTTGCCTACGAGTCGGGTGAAACGATCCGTGCGTGGCTGATATCGGAGCAACGCAGTCGTCCTGCATTTCGAAATCGCCCCGGTAGGCGGCGACTTCTGCTCGATCTTCGTCGGACAGCGTTGAGTCGCTTGTTTCCATCCGCGACACTGACGGCAGCACGCCCTCGATAAGTGCTTCCGACGGTGCCCCCTCGATCAGCGGCGGTGTCGACTCAGAATTGAAGCGGAAGAGATTGTCTTCAGGAGTCGTCGGGTCAGGCATGTCTTCTCCGGCAGATTTCGAGCGATCAGGGTCTGATCACCAACACGAGCCACACGCTGCTACGGTGCCGCCGCGAGTCGAGATGTTCAAGCATCCGATCCGCGAACGATCGGAAACGGACGAGCAGCAACGTCGGAATTCACGGGTCAGAACAATCAGGCAGGCTGCGGATTCTGTCAGCTCGTTCAATCCAGACAATTGCGGCAATCTGTTGAGCGACAGAATCGCGACCGCCAAAGAGTTGCAGTACGATGCTCCTCTATTCTTCCCGCATTCCATTGGCGAGTCGGCGCAAAATCGTTTGAAGCCGGTTGGTTCTCGATCATGTCGAAGGGAAGTCTGGGTTCGGTCTGACTGTCAGCACGTGAGGAAGAGTCTGAGTGAATTCCAATTCTGACGACATGCTGCCAAAAGACGACCTTTCCGCCACCTGGACGTTGTTCTGCGTGGGATGCAATCAACGCTTCCCGTGCGGCTCCAGTGAAGACGTCTGCCCGAACTGCGGCTACCGCTGCGTGTTCAACGACACATCCGGTGATGAGACGATCGTCTACAGCGAGCCTGTCACGAAAAACTTTCGCGAAGTCGCCAGGAATGCCGCGGAAGATGATCCGTTAATCGGCAAGGCGCTGCACGTCTATCAGTGTGTGTCGCTGATCGGCAGCGGAGGCATGGGACGAGTCTACCTCGCGGTCCACAACGACCTCGAACGTCGCTGCGCGCTGAAGCTGCTGTCTCCCAGACGGGCGACGTGTGACGAAGAATACGTCGCCAGGTTCATCGAAGAGGGGCGTGCTGCGGCCGCGCTCGTGCATCCGAATATCGTCACGATTCATGCGGTGGGGCAGGTCGACGGCAAACACTTTCTCGAAATGGAATTCATCTCAGGTCGGTCACTCCAGCAACTGATCAATGACGAAGGCCAATTGACGATTCCGCGAGCACTGTCGCTGATCGCCCGGACTGCTGACGGTCTGGCCGCAGCGCATCGAGACAACATCATTCATCGGGACGTCAAACCCGATAACATCATGCTGACGAAACGCGGCGAACCCAAGATCAGCGACTTCGGGCTGGCCAAACGCGTTCTGAACAGCAGAGGCAAACCGGTGGCCGACGGACTTTGCGGCACGCCGAACTTCATGGCTCCCGAGCTGTTTCAAGGAGCAGACGCCACACCCGCCAGCGACGTCTACGCTCTCGGTGTCACACTGTTTCTGGCATTGACCGGAAGGCTGCCCTACCAGGCCGAGTCACTCCAGCAGCTTCGCTGGAAGGGACGAAACGAGCCTCTCCCCAACGTGCGTCGAGTCCGTTCCGACGTCCCGCTGGAAGTGGCGGAGTGTGTGGCCATGATGACCGCTCCCGCACCGGGAAACCGTCCGCACGATGCCATCGAAGCGTCGCAGCTTCTGCATGCCGTACTGGGGCACGAACGGGATCTGGAATCACTGCTGATCGAAGCCTTCCGACATGCCCCCGGCGTAACGTGGACACGCAGCAACAACTCGTACACGCTGCTCCGTTCCCTGCCGAACGGTCGATCACAAACGGTTTTCCTGGAGCCAAGCGACCATGGTGTGGGAGATCGACTTCTGTTGTTCTACAGCGTCTGCTGCCAGGCCCGGGACGAATACTACGAACAGGCATTGCGGCTGAATTCTGAAATGCTGCACGGCAGCCTCGCCTTGCGGGAGATCGACGACGTACCGCATTTCGTCGTCGTGGATACGTATCCCCGCGCGACAGTTGATCCAGAAGAAATTCGCCGAACCGTGCTGGAAATCGCACAGCATGCTGACCAGGTCGAGCTTCGTCTGACTGGCCTGGATCGTCATTAGCTACTACCGTTCTCCGCCCAGCGCTGCTGGAATTCACTGACGCGAAGCAGCGAAGCCGCAAAGAAGCCAGGCTCACCGTCGCCACTCTTCCTTCGGTGTTAGCGTCTTCGCGTGAGCCCTGCATTCACTCATCCAGTTACCTTTGCCGCTGTCCGTCTTCAATTCGGGTTACACGTTTTCTCATGGAAGAACTGCTCAAAGAGTTTCTGGAACCTCGCTCGACGCTCTCTCTGCTTGGAGTGATCGCGGTCAGCCTTGTGGCTCTCGGCAAGTTCGCCGATCTGGTTGTTGACTACGCGGTCGTATTGTCGGAGCGATCCGGCATTCCGAAAGTCGTAATTGGAGCGACCGTCGTCAGTCTCGGGACAACCGCTCCGGAAGTGGCGGTGTCGGTGCTGGCTGCGTTCAAAGGCAACCCAGGTCTCGCGATGGGCAACGCGGTGGGTTCGATCATCTGCGACACCGGACTGATCCTGGGCGTTGCCTGTTTGATTCGACCGTTGACGATCCCGTGGGAGATTGCCAATCGACAGGGCTGGGTCCAGTTGGCATGCGGATTTCTGATCGTGCTGCTGTCACTTCCGTGGCCCGCTCCGCTTTCACCTTACACCGACGGGGCGGAAGGACTTTTCCCTCGGTGGGCTGGCTTCCTGTGTCTGGCATTGCTGGCCGTTTACCTCTGGGTGTCGGTCAAGTGGTCAATGAAGTCCGGTTCCAGCCCTGCGAGCCTGGAAGAAAACGAATCCGAAACCGGTGACGAACATTCTGCTTCGGCTGCGGTACTCATCGTAAAGATCGTGCTGGCTCTGGCCGGAGTGATTCTTTCGGCGAACGTGCTGATTCCCGCCGTCACGATCATCGCGGTTCGAATGAGCATTCCCGAGTCGATCATCGCCGCCACTCTGGTCGCCTTCGGAACTTCACTGCCTGAGCTGGTCACTGCGGTCCAGGCAGCGCGAAAAGGACACGGAGATCTGGCCGTCGGAAACATCATCGGTGCCGACATTCTGAACGCGCTGTTTGTGGCGGGGGCAGCCGCGGCGGTGACTCCGGCGGGACTAACGGTCGCTCAATCCTTTTTCTGGCCGGCTTTCCCGGCCATGCTGTTCGTACTGATTGTTTTCCGAATCGGAATCTATGTTTGCCGCACGCAACTGACGCGTCGATTTGGCGTCGTGCTTCTGGCAGCCTATTTTGCGTATCTCGGCCTCAGTATCGCCGCCGGAGTGGCCCCTGGACATTGATGTCCTCCAGACTCTTTCAGCCAGACAGGGCGGGCACTGTCCACCGTTCTGCGAAAAACGGAGGTGGGAAATGCTCACCCTGCAGGATGACAAAAAGATGCAGACTCTTTCAGAAGCGGAAGTCCGACAGCGCCTTTCCGAACGACTCGACACTGCGGAATTCAGCGGGAAGAAAGTCCTGCTGATCGTTCCCGACGCCACGCGAACGGCGCCGCTGCCGTTGTTGTTTGACGCAGTCTACGGACAACTCGGCGGTGTCACCGCGCAGCTCGACGTCATGATCGCTCTGGGTACGCACCCGGCGATGCCCGAAGCCGCTATCCTGAAACTTCTCGGTATCAGCGACGAAGACCGTACGGGTCGTTATGCCGATGTCGGCCTGTTTAATCACGAGTGGGACAATCCCGCCGCGCTGACATCGATCGGCGAGCTCACAAGACAGGATGTCGAAGAGATCTCTGAAGGACTGCTGTCACTGGACGTCGATGTTCAGATCAACGCCCGCATTCGGGACTACGACTCCCTGCTGGTTCTTGGTCCGGTCTTTCCGCATGAGGTCGTGGGTTTCTCGGGCGGCAACAAGTATTTCTTCCCAGGCATCTCCGGCCCCGACCTGCTGAATTTCTTTCACTGGCTGGGAGCACTGATCACCAATGTTGGCATCATCGGCGTCAAGGACACTCCGGTGCGACGCGTTGTTGACCGCGCCGCAACATTGATTCCCGTCGATCGTCGCGCACTTACCTTCGTCGTGAACGGCAAAGCCGAAATCTACGATCTGTTCTATGGAACTCCTGAAGCAGCCTGGGACTCAGCCGCTGATGTCTCGGCGCAGGTTCATATCGAACGCGTTGCGAAGCCATTCAAGCAGGTCCTGTCCTGCGCTCCGCTGATGTATGACGAACTGTGGGTCGCGGGAAAGTGCATGTACAAGCTCGAATCCGTCGTCGAGGACGGTGGCGAGTTAATCATCTTCGCCCCGCATCTGGACGAGATCTCCACCGAGCACGGCAACTACATCAAGGAAATCGGCTACCACATTCGTGACTACTTTCAGAAGCAATGGGATGATTTTAAGCATTACCCCTGGGGTGTGCTGGCACATTCAACACACGTTCGCGGCACAGGCACGTTTGAGGACGGCGTCGAGAAACCTCGCATCACCGTCACACTGGCCTCGCAAATCCCGCCGGAAGTCTGTCACCAGATCAACCTCGCCTACCGTGACCCGGCAACGATCGACGTCGAATCATTCGCCAACCGCGAAGACGAAGGGATTCTGCTGGTACGCAAGGCTGGCGAGCAGTTGTACCGACTTGAGGGATGAATTCCGCTGGAGTCAACGGATCGTGCGACAACTCCCATCTTGCTGAGATTTTCAAGCCGGTCGTATACTCCAGATCCTCAATGCCAGAGGCGGAGCCTTTCACTCCAGACCTTTCCTGGTCAGCCGAACGGATTCGGTAGCGATTAATCATTTCTGAAGTCGACCGGAGCGCCCGTGCCTGGGCTTTTTCCGCAGTCACATCCTCATCGTGCGTGGCTTAAACGGTCACGGACGCTGGCCCGGTATGCCGTCGCATTACTGGTGACGGTGACGTTACGTTCATGGCTGATTGCCGACGACGACGTCGACGTCACTTCGTCGGACGACGGCGGCTCGATTCGAGTTTCGGCGGACATCTCGCATCAATGGCAAGCGGCTGATGGGTCACTGATCTCGGTGATGCGAGGAAACTGCCTGGTTGAGCAGGGTGAGACAACGATCACTGGTCGTCAGATGGTGATCTGGCAGTCGACGTTCAATAATCGAGAGCGTCTTGAACTGTACCTGGAAGACGATGTGCGAGTCAGCGGACCGGGCAGCACTCGAAGTTACTCGCGTCGCTACCTTGATCTGTGGAGTCAGGCGGGGCTGACCTACAAAGCCCGGTGGCCCAGCGAGTACACCAGACCGGTTGTTGATCCGCTGCTGGACCGGGCCAATGCTCATCGTCGAGAGTCGTCCCGCAGCATGATTCAACAGGCCCAGCTGCTGGAATTGCCGCCGCCAGGGTTCGAATACAGCAGCTTCAGACTCGAAGAATCAAATGCACCACTGCGTCGCCTGCGGATGTACGCTCGAACCGGGCAGCCGTTTTCCGTGAAAAGCGAGCGGTCCACGGACACGACTCCCGCCCAGCAGATCGCGATCTTTACCGGCGGGATTAAGCTCAATGTCGACGCTCCGTCGCCAGATGGAACGCCGGATCCGAAGGCGATCGAACTGGCCGCAGACAACATTGTGATCTGGACGGAAGCCACCGAGCTGACGGATCTGACATCCGGCAACGAGAAGATTCAGGCTCGTGACAGACCGCTGCAGATTTATCTCGAAGGCAATATCGTCATCCGGCAGCAGGACAAGACGCTGCGCGCGGATCGGGCCTACTATGACGTCCGCAACGATCGGGCATTGCTGCTTGATGCCGAATTGAGTGTCTACATTCCTCAGGCACAAAGTCGTCTGCGAGTTCGAGCTAACCGCATTCGCCAGTTGACCGAAGGAGCATTCCACGCTCAGCAGGCGTGGATGTCAGGCAGCTATTTTGGCAAGCCCGGTTACCGACTCGAAACCAGCGACGTCTTTCTGGAACCGCGAGTCACCAATCCCTGGGTACATGCACAGGGCGGCAGGATTGATCCTGTCACTGGTCAGGTCGACGACGGCGAGGTCAACTGGGTAACAACGCTCAACAATCGATTCGTCATCGGCGACGCTCCGGTTTTCTTTGCTCCCTATCTGTCCGGTCCAGCTGAAGATCCGCAGCTGCCGATCAAGAAACTCGCCATGCAGTCAGACAACGTTTTTGGCCAGCAGATTCGTACGGCGTGGAATCCGTTTCAGCTGTTCGGGAAAGATTCGCCCGAGGAATTATCAACCAGTCTGCTGCTTGACTGGTATTCGAAACGTGGTCCCGGTGGCGGTCTGGAAGGCGCGTACGACGGTGAGGGTCTGCTCGGGCTGGAAGGCCAGTACCGGGGCGACTTTCACGGATACTTCGTCAACGATAGTGGTCGAGACAAACTCGGCGACGGGCGAAACAACCTGGACGTGCCCGATAACAACCGTGGTCGGCTGCGACTTCAGCATCGGCACGACCTGCCTTTCAATCTGTCGCTGTTCGGCGAAGTGGGATATCTCAGTGATCGCAACTTCCTTGAGCAGTGGTACGAGAGCGAATTCGATCAGGGGAAAGACAATGACACGCGGCTGAGTCTCGAACAGAAGTACGAAAACCTTGCGTGGAGCATCCTGGCGCAGCCGCAGGTCAACGATTTCGAGAACACGACGGAGTGGTATCCCAAAGGCGATCTCTACGCGCTGGCCGAGCCGATTCTCGGGAGCCCGGTCACATGGACGATGCACTCGTCGGCAGGCTATGCACAGCTGAATGCCGCAGTCGCTCCAACAGACCCTGCCGATACCTTCACTCCGTTGCCTTATTTCGGAAACGTCAGTGGTGAAGTCGTCATGACCCGCCATGAATTGACGTTGCCGTTCAGCTTTGGGCCATTCATTGTCGCTCCCTTTGTCATGGGCGAATTCGCTCACTGGGGCGAGGATTTGACGGGAAGCTCACTGAATCGACTTGTCGGCTCAGGAGGTATCCGCAGCAGCCTCACGATGTCGCGAGCCTTTCCGTACGTCCAGAGCCGCATCTTCAATCTCAACGGGCTTGCGCACCGGATGGTCTTTGACATGGAGTATTCCTATACGAACTCGTCAGACGACTTCACCAGCATCGCTCAATACAACGCCCTGGACGACAATGCTCAGGAACGATTCCGTCAGCGATTCGTGTCGAATACTTTTGGAGGAACATTGCCGACCGCCTTCGACGCTCGTCGATACGCCATTCGATCAGGTGCGGGATCGCTGGTCACATCGCCGTGGCATGAACTGGTCGACGATCTGCATGTCCTGAGAGCTGGCTGGCATCATCGTTTGCAGACGAAAGTCGGACCGCCCGAGCAGCAGCGAATTCGCGACTGGATGACGCTTGATCTGGAAGCATCGTGGTTTCCCAACGCAGGACAACACAGTCCTGCCGGTCAGGATTTCGCGGAAGACTTCGGGCTGTATTCTGCGCGCTACTCCTGGCTGTTGAGTGAGCGAACCGCATTGCTGGCCGGTGCCCTGTACGACACGTTCAGCGGCGGTCAGCAGTTGTGGAACGCCGGCCTGCTGAGTCAGCGTAGTGCTCGCGGCAGTGTTTACGCTGGCGTGCGACAGGTGAAAGGGCAGGGGGTCGACAGCCAGATCGCCACGGGCAGCATGAGTTACCTGTTCAGCGAAAAGTGGGCTGGGACTGCCAGCACCGCGTACGACCTTCAGGAAGGAAAAAATCGAGGTCAGTCGCTGTCTCTGACGAGAATCGGCGCCGACTTTCTCTTCCATTTCGGCTTCAGTTTCGATCAGAGCAAAGACAGCGTCGGACTGGCAATCGCTCTGGAACCAAGATTCGGTCCCCGCACTCCGTACTCGTCCCAAATGGACAACCTGCTTCAGGTTCAGTGATCACCGCCGGGTGTAGCCGGCTGACTTTCCTCCGTGAAAAGTCCTGTTCTTATGAATGACCGAATCCGCCAACTGGCAGCACTGATGATCGCACTCTGCGTGGTCGTCGCTGTGTCTGGCTGCGTCCATCGTCGAGCGACGATTCGAACGGAACCGCCTGGTGCCTTGGTCTCCGTCGGAGACCGCGACATTGGTTACTCCCCGGCATCGTTCGACTTCACCTGGTACGGAACCGAGGAAGTCACCATCCGCCGCGACGGTTACGAAATGGAGTCGCACTACATCAAGCTGCGCAGACCGTGGTATCAGGTGCCGCCGCTCGACTTCATCACGGACAACCTGCTGCCATTCCGCGCGCAGGATCGACAGGAATTCAACTTTCCACTTCGCGCGCGAGCTCTCGTCCCTGGCAGCGAACTCCTTGAGCGAGGCAACGCACTCCGCTCAGACGCTGAAATCGGACAATGACAACGTCGCTGCCGCCACCGCGAGTCGATGCAGCTTGAGGCAACAGATCCAGTCACAAATTCGCACCGTGTCGCTACGATCAGTCATACTCATTCAGAGATGGCCACCCAGCGACCGCACTCGGACAA
>JAQBWV010000477.1 GCA_027624335.1 Planctomycetota bacterium | reverse complement strand
GCCGACACCGGTGGAGCGCGTTCGCCCCTGACGATCGCCGTGGGCAAACCGGGCGAATCGGTTTTCAGCAAGGTCTTCCTCATCCGCACTTCGGTCTTCGAGGGCACGCCGGGAGTCTCCGATCCGAAAGCCGACTTCAGTTACCCTTACGCCGTCGAGCACGAAGGCAAGCTCTACATCGGCTATACCCACAAGAGCCACGCGGCGAACGAACTGGCCGTCATCCCCATCAATCAATTGCGAGTCGACGACGTAAGACGTTTGCAGGTTGACGTGCCGTCCAAACGCGAGTGATTGCGTCCAGGATGTGACCGCGATGTCCGGCCCGCCTGACGGACTATGGAATTGGGGTCTCTCGAGCGGTCTGCCAGTGGCCATGCATTGCGGAGTGACCTGCCGGCACATGAGTAATGGGTCGCATCTCTTTGCCGTCAATCGTGGCAACATAAAGCTGCATGATGCCGCTGCGGTCGGAACCGAACAGAATCCATTTTCCATCGGATGAAACGGACGGGTGGTAGTGACGCGTGCCCGGCCTGGATGTCGTCAGCCGCGTCACATTACTGTCGAGATCAACTCGCATCAGCTCGATGCTGTCGTCCACCTTCGCGGTGTAGAACAAATGGCGGCTATCCGGAGACCAAACCGGGACGTCGCTGCTTTCGCTGTGAAAGTCGGGATGTTTGAGCCGCTCCACCACGCCGCGATAGCCGCCGCGATCGGCCAGCTTCTTCAATCCGGTGCCATCCTGCCTGACGATATGCGGGTGACAGTTGTAATGTTCGCCGGAAACGAACAGCAGCCACGCGCCATCGGGGGACCATTGCGGGACGAAGTTGAATGGATTGCCGGTTTCGATCCTCCGTTTTTCGCTGCCATCCGCGTTCGAGACAAAGATCTGATAATTCTCGTGATAGCTGATCCGAGTCCCGTCCGGCGAGGCAGAGTATCCGTAGGCGAACCCGCCGCCTGAGCCTGAAACGTCGCGTTTGTTGCGACCGTCCCGGTCCATCACGAAAGGTTTCGAGACGCCGCCGATCAGCGGAGTGAATCCATAGCCGCTGCTATCGGGCAGGAAGAACAGACCCATGTTGTAGATGCTGACACGGTCGATCGCGGTCAGGTTGGTGACGGTCCCCGATTGAAGTTCGAGCAGGCAGGCATCGACCAGCCAGCCCTCGGTCATACGAAAGGTCCGGTGCTCCCGTTCCCACGCGGCGTTCTCGGGGCTCTCCCAGAGACTCAGGACAATCGCCTGCCGGCCATCCGGCGACCAGCCGGCAAATTGCGTCCACGAGTTCTCGGTCCGCGTCAACTCCTCAGCGAGAACTTTCCTCCCCGTCCCGTCGGACCGCACCACGCAGGCCCGGTTGGTCCGCCAGTTTACGAATTGCCCGCCCTTCAGATCGTTGCGGCCTTCGGTGTAACCGATCAACGATTCCGGAAGTGGCTCTGCAGCCACAGCAGCGTCATTTTCGCACCACACGGAACCGGCCAGGAAATGGATCAGCAGGAAGGCGGCGAGCGACAATGCGACACGCGCCTTCCGATACAGCATCATTCGTTCGCTTGTCGCAGGATTCGTCATGGAGTCCCCTTCCGGAGCGGCGACGGAACTCGAGCATCGTTGAAAGCAGCACTGGCAGAGCCAGTGGCACACCGGTCAGTCATGTTCGCCAGTGCCACCCCGCCCGATCGTGTGTCCGAGTTGCCGAATCGCTGGTTCACTTCTTGCTGGAGGAACTCGTTCACGATCGGGATCAGTTCGATCCCCTTGTCGATTTGCGGATTCGTTCCTCTTGTGTACGCGCCGATGCGAATCAGGTCTTCCAGGTGAAATTCACGAGATCTACATAAGCCGTTACCACAACCTTGTGCGGATTCGGATAAAGGTGCTCCTGACAAGGCGCAAGTGACCTGCAGGTCGACGCAGCCGCGCGCCAAACCAATACGCATAATCCATTGAGGAGCGAAAATGGAACCAACAGCAGTCATATCTGACCCGGAGGCCAAACGAACCGCAAATGGGAGCGAGGAAAGCGAGGATGTCACATTCGACGCGTTTGAAGCTGATGCCGACTCTTATATTTCAAAGCGAGAACTCGCGAACCGATCGCTTGATACGACTGCGGAAGTGCTGCCACTATCACGCAATCCTCAGATGCCCACTGAAGTAAAGGGTCTGTGGTTACATTCTGAGAGCCATTTTGTCTTGGGGAATGATGGTGAGTTGATACAGCCGCTTGTGGTGCATTTGCAGTCCATGCTCGAATCCCACTGGTCTCGTTTGGCGGCTGACAGCAGGCGAGTCGGGCTCGCCATTTTCGAAGCAATCCGCAATGCAATTGACCACGGAAACCTCGAGTTGAATTCCGAGTTGCGTAACGGTGAATCAGAATGGGAATACGACGAGCTTCGCGAAAGACGTCGGCGGATGGTTCCGTACAGTGGGCGTCAAGTGTATGTGACTGCCACACATACATTTGAAGAGGTGCAGTACGTGGTTCGAGATGAAGGCTGTGGGTTTGATACGGCCCTGCTGGAGACGCACAACCCAACTGATTCAAGCAACATCGATCGCCCGTCTGGTCGCGGTATTTTTCTGATGAAGACG
>JAQBWV010000142.1 GCA_027624335.1 Planctomycetota bacterium | reverse complement strand
CGGACCGCACCACAACCTGAGTATGGTCTACGAAGCTCAACAGCGTTATGCAGACGCTGAAATAGAAGCGACAGCGGCAATCTCGATCGACAACGGTTATGTCAAAGCCTACAGCACTCGTGCCATTGCACGATTACAGCTCAACATGCCGGCAGACGCGCTGGCCGACTTCATGAAGGTTATCGAGCTGGATCAGGATCCGTCCCGACAGGCCGATGCGTGGAAGCAGATCGGGCTGATCCATCATCGAGCAATGCGATCAGCCGAAGCCCTGGCCTCGTATGACAAGTCAATTGCGGCCAACAAGTCAGACGCAGACACCCATCGGCTGCGTGCAGAAACTCTTCTTGCACTGAATCGGGATCAGGACGCAATCGACGCATTCGGTCTCTATCTGAAACTTGACGGGAAACCTGTGGCTGACGTGTTCCGCGCTCGAGCACTGGCTCAACAGAAACTCGGTCGGTTCCGTGAGTCACTGGCCGACGTTGCAAGGGCTCTTGAGCTGGAACCGGGAGCATCGAACATGCTTGTCCGCCGTGGCTGGGCGATGCTTCTCGAAGCGAACCAGCTCGCCGAAGCCGACTTCGACGCGGCAACGCAAGCAAACCCGGAAAACGCCGACGCGTGGAACGGTCGGGGTTTTGCGAGAGTCATGATGGGCAACATTCCGGGTGCTCTTCAGGATGCTGAAGAAGGAGTCAAACGGGCAGGGGTCCAGGCAAGCAAACAGGGAGCCGCAGCGTGGCCCAACATCTACAATGCCGCAACCATCTATGCACAGGCCGTTCGAGTTGTGCAGGCCGATGCAAAAACGCCGACCGACGTACGCGTTAAGAATGCACAACAACTCACGATTCGCTCACTGCAGATCATTATGCAGGCAGTACAGGTTGCCGGCCCTGCTCAACAGGCAGTCGTCATCCAGACGATAAAAGGCGACACCTCACTCGACCCAGTCCGAAACAGCCCGGAATTCCGTCAAGTCTTCGGACCGCCGCCAGAATCGAAACCTGCCGCTCCTGAAGAGGCCCCGGGAAAAAATCCGGCCGCTGGCGAAAAGCGGGACGCGACGGACAACGATGACAACTCGCCCGACAAGACGAACGGCTGACCTGAAGAAATGCCTTCCGTTTCCGGACGTCGTGGCCAGTTCCACTTGGAGCCAGCGGATGTTCTTCTGGTCGCGCGAAGGCTGTGCTGATGGTTCTGATCGACGATTCAACAATTCGCACGTACGCGCAATTGTTCGAGGGCGAAACGACCGAGGCCTCGTTCGAGACCTTCCGTCAGTACGTGGGCCGGTATGGTCTACTGCGATCGGTGTACGCGGATAAGGCGTCGATCTACCGGACCACTCGTGATGCGACGGTCGACGAAAACGTGGCGGATACACCGCCGGAGACGCAGTCTGGCCGTGCGATGAAGGAGTCAAATGTGAAGTATTCTGGCTTCACAGCCCGCAAGCGAAGGGTCGAGTTGAGCGTCGCAGCGCCGTGCTTCAGGACCGTCTGGTGAAGGCTCTGCGCCTGAAAGGGATCAGCGATCTGGTGTCCGCGAACTCCTTCCAGGGCGAGGAGTTTCTGGTCGACATGAACGGGCAGTTCAACATTCCGTCACGCGAGCAAATCGACCTGCCACGTCGCGTGAAACTGGAGCGGGTGCTGTCGGTCCAGGATGAACGGCGTCGAGTACGAGCCGCTGCTGTCAAGCCACCGACAAAGTCAGCAACGATTTCGAAGAAGAAACAAGAAGCGTTCAGCGAAGCATCCGTGGCGAAGACCGTACAAGTCACCAGCACCGATCACCACGAAATCGATCTCGCGAGAGATGAGGGAATGAAACCGAGGCCCGTCGGCGAACCAGGGTGTGGAGTCTGGGATACTGGCAGTTGAACCAGTGGCTGTTCACGCTGGTAGAACAGAGTTATTGGAATACTCAACCGTCTGTTCTCAAAGACCGGAACGATCGACCGTGGGCCAGCGCGTCGCGCCGTTCGTCTCACACGGACCGTCGCGACAGAATTGCCCGGGAAATGCTGGAGAACGAATTTCTGACATCTCTGCCCGCAATCGCCGACAAGCAACGATTCCGCACACTCTCGCCAGCCTTATCAGCGTCTACCTGCGAGGCCACGGTCTCTTCAGCAAGTCTCTGAAGTGTGGTTTCGTTGAAAACATCCAATAAGTAGCAGACATCCTCAGGGACAAAGCGAACTCTGTGCTCTTGAGATTCACCTAATCAGTGTCGAACGCTTGTAGGCAAAACGATCGTCAAATCATTCGGCGAACGTTTCGGAGAGGTCTATTCGATAGCTGCGATCGAATACCTCTTCAAAATCGTACACGTCATAAAAGTCTGTGAGCTGGTCGCGGTCTGTCTTCCGCATGGCTCCACGTTCGATGAAGTCGAAAACGATCCGACCGAAATCGTCCGTGGTACGGATCCCCCAGTATCTTAAAACCGGAATAGCAAGCAGGCCGAACTCCTGAACGGCCAGCTCCCGCACGCCGTCTAAAAGTTCCGGGCCCGAGATATGTGCACTCTCCTCGTCCAGCTCCCGTTCCTGCTCGATTGCCTCAGCAGTTCGCCCGAGTTGCCTTTGCGTAAACCGCAAGGCTTGATCGACAAATCTGTAGGCGTCCGGGTGGTACTTTAGTGCTGCAGCTGCGGTCTTCATCGTGCTCATCGTCTCGACCTCGGTAGACCATACGGCCAAAAGGGCATCGACATCGGAGTATTGTTTGCCGGTTCTTTGGTCTCGGCATCCCGATTGTGACAGATTGCGTCGGAAGAATTCCATTCCATCGTGACACGACGCCCGTGGTTATACAACATCGCAACAGGCAACTGAAGCCAGTGTTTCAAGGACAGCTGGCGGCGAACGGAATATTTGCCACGGTCCGACTCAGCAGAATACTTGAGCTGCTGCCACTTCATACTCAAAGAGTAAGATCAGCAGGAGTCGCAGAACAGGACAAGTTTCACCGAGTCCACCGAACGGCACGTAAAGCAAAGGCTGTCCCCTGAAACCTGTCAAATCAGATCTCTCGAAACATCCCGTCATATTACTTCAGGTTGCCGGATCAGAATCGCGGAAGAACTGTATTTCATTCGTGACGGGCGATCAGCGACTGGATGCGATCAGCGATTCCGCCGGGGGATTCAACTTCCGAGACCTCAACCTCAGTGCATTCTTCGAGATTTCGGTACCATGTATGTTGCCGCTTTGCGAACTGACGAGTCCGTGTCTGAATAAGCTCAACTATCTCCGCTCGCTTACTTTCTGTCAGATCGGCTGCACAACTGCCACCTAAGCCATCAATGATCTCTTTGTAACCAAGCCCCTGTCTTGCAGTATTTCCGATCGGCGTGTCACGATTCAGCAGCTCATGTACTTCATCAACAAGCCCCGATTCGAACATCTGATTGACTCGAAGATTGATGCGATCATGCAACCAGTCGCGATCCGGCGAAAGCCAGTAAACATGCTTCGGCTGCTGATGTTTCGGCAACGAGTGTTGCTGCTGCAGCCCCGATAAGGGCTTGCCGGTCAGTTCGAAGACTTCGATCGCTCGAATGAGTCGTCGCTGATCGTTCGGATGAAGCTTCAATGCTGCATCGGGATCGATCTTTTCAAGCTGTCTCATCAACCAGAAATGGTCACCCCGAGCAGCTGCTTCCTCGGCTTGAGATTGGAGTCGATTTCGGATCTCCCAGTCTGCAGGTGGACCTTCGAAAACCCCTCGCAGTACAGCTCTCAGGTAGAGTCCGGTGCCACCTGAAAACAGCGGAACGCCATCTCTGGCAACGATTTCGCTACATGCTTTGCGGGCGGCTCCTAAGTAGTCAACAACACTGAACTCTTCATGAGGATCGATAAGGTCCAGCAAATGGTGCGGAATACGATCCCGAATTTCCTGAGAAGGTTTTGCCGTTCCGATGTTCATCCCTCGATAAACGCACATCGAATCGAGGGAAACAACTTCCATTCTCGGAATTCGCGCCGCGAGTTCCAGCGTTACTTCTGTTTTCCCGACCGCTGTCGGACCTGCAAGGAACATGCACTGCTGCAGTAGCTCTACTGAGAATTGCTGTATCATTGGAACATGTTTTCGTTGGGAAGCGAGTCAACATGATTTAAGGAATCAATCGAGTCAACAACTCATGTGTAATGGTTCGTAAGCATCGACTAAGTCGGCAACTCACGCTCGCTCGCCGGGAAATGCGATGACGTCAGAAACGGTATGATGTCCCAACGCCAGCATCACGAGCCGATCAAGTCCTAAGGCTACGCCAGAACAATCTGGCATTCCTTCTCGCATTGCCTGCTCAAGGAATGTCACTTGAGGCAACTGTTGAGGAAAGCTGGAGTCATTCTGTTGATTCTCACTCTTCGAACGTTCCACGAATTCATCGACGTCAGTCAGCTCATGATAGCCGTTACACAGTTCAATGCCTTGAATGTAAAGCTCGAATCGTTCAGCAACTGCCCGAGAATCGGCAGTCGCTTCTGCATTCGAAAGACTGAAATCATCGCGACGTACCCGGGCAAGAGCTGCCTGAGATGCGGGATAGTCATAGACAAATTGAGGCGACAAACGCCCGAGTTGCGGCTCGACGACTTCCGCCAGAAGTAGATTCAGCCAGCCGTCACGATCCTCAAGGGCCAACCCTGCAGGCACTTCGACGTTGTTTTCCTTCGCCAGCTGGCAAATCTCCGCAGACGACAGGTGCAGTACGCGAGACCCGGCGAACCGTTCAAACGCCTCGTCATAGGTCAGTCGCTCGAAGCATTGAGTTGGCAGTTCCAGATTGTTCAACGGTTTCCAGGGATGCTGCAACAGCTGACGTGATTCGGCGAAAAACGAACGCACGAGTTTTTCGACAAACGACATCTGATCGTGATGATCGTCTCCGACCCGGTACCACTCGACCATCGAAAATTCGGGATTGTGGAGTCGTCCGATCTCTCCGCGTCTCATCACTCGAGTAATCTGAACAATCGCCGTCGCGCCGGCCGCCAGCAATCGCTTCATACCCGCTTCTGGCGACGTCTGCAGGTAGAGCGGCGGACCAGAAATGTCATTCGTCACAAACGGATCGAGATTCGCGTCAACGATGACGTCTCGTGACAGAATTGGAGTTTCGCACTCCCAGTAGCCATGTGCCGAAAAGAATTCGCGCAGCGAGGCGATGAGTTTTGCACGCAACTGCAAAGTTTCGATTGTCGCTGTCGGAAGAAATCGCTTCGACATAATCCGCAATGCTCCGGCGGTGATTCGTCAGTCAGCGGAGCGTAACGATGCAGAACATCAGTTTCATGCGGAGCGGCGATGCCGCCTCGGAGTCTCCAACGGGATCACCTGTCGATCTTCCGCAGCGCTGACCGCAGAATCCTGCATGTCTTCTTTCGGCGTCTGATCCTGCTGACTGAGTTCGTCCTGACGGACCACTCGACGAGAATAGACCATTCTTAGGAAATCAGGAAACACGTGCCACGGTCGCGGGTTTCGATTCCAGATTTCCGCAATGTTGCGAAAAAACTGCATTTCATAACGGCCAATGACCAGATCATGTAAAGGTCTTACCGAGTCCAGGTCTTCCGGTTCCCATGGACGTGGGCAGAGATCGTATATCTCGTCATCGCCGTCGCGACTTCGTTGCGGGATGTCATGGATCACAGCCAGTTCATTTGCAGGATCGAATTTTGTTGGAAAGACGCGACAGGCCGCCGGTCGAAAGTTGTAAATGCCGCATCGGGCTTGTCCAAGTGGATGTTCGGCGTCAGGGCTTCCCTCCGTGAGGAACCGGCAGCGGGTCGTCCCTTTGAAGTATTCGCTTTCCTGATGCATCAGCGAAATAACGAACTTCGTTTCCGGTTCATCTTCGAAGATAAAATGCGGGGCGTAATTCAGAGCGATTCGCCCTTCGGGATCTTCCCAACGGCAGACGAAATCCCAGAATGACAGGCCGAGGCCTTGTTCAATCCGCATGATGTCCGCACCCGTAACTGGAACTGCAAAGGATCGGCAGCAACCAGCATGGCAATTCTCGCAGGGACTCATTTCCTGGACTTTCAGCTTTCGTTCACGTACCGAGAAACTCAAAGCAATCGCAAAGAATAGTTGTGGCCGTCCGTTTTCCAAGGCAGCTGAAAGCGTACGATCGCCCCAAAAGTATCGAACTTTGCCTCCTGCCAGATTGAGTTCGACCGGCTTAGGCGGTCACAATTCGTGCGGCTTGAGGCTGACCCCTCAACATCGTGCGGCGAATCCCTCAGAGGGACGACGCTCGCCAGGCACTCCGATGCAATTCACTCGCTGCGGGAGGCAAGCCCCGGCGAATGCTGCATTCATCGGACACAAACCAGGACGCCGCCACTGCGAGCGTAGAAGTCGGTTCCGGGAAGCCGGCTCTACAACCTTGGCAAAACAGGCGGCTTAGGCGGTGGAGCGGACTTCGTTGCCACTGCTTTCTTCTGTTCTGGCTGAAACAGCACGACCTTCTTCCTGGGTGCTGGTGTTTGTGCGTTCGGACTTCGCGGTGGTGGCGGCGGAATGAATCGCTGCTCGATCTTAATTCCAAATCCGTCCTTCAACTCTCGCTGTGCCAGCACTGCCCATGGTGTCCCCGGTGCCTCGTCAATAACCAGTTCCAGAAGTGTGCGAGACTTGTCAGCGACGCGGCGATAATTGCCAGCGTAGTTGATTTGAGTGTCCGGCCTGACAATCCAGTGGTTGGATTTCGTCGCGACTTCCTCATTACTGAGATTCACTTTCATCGCCGCGAATGCGAAGTTGTACTCCATGCTGCGGACCTTCTGGGCCAGCAATCGTCCGTAGGTCAGAGCGAAATTCACGCGCCAGCGAGCGGAAGGTTCGAGCGTGAGTCCCTCTTCGATCCCATCGGGAAAGGCCTGCAGGATCGTGTCGATCGCAAGCTGACTCACAGCGACTGTTTTCTGGGCGTCACTGGCGAGTTGCCGGAAGTTCGCCGGGGTGACTCGTAAATCAAGACGCGGTGTGCCGTTCGCTTTGTATTCACGACTGAGGAATGCCGCCTTCACCACCGCAACTCGCAGCGGATGCTTCATCAGATCGCGCTGATACTCTGCTGGAGACCCGAAACTGTAGTCAGGAGTGAACGGTTTCAGCGAAGCAGAATCGAAAACCCCGAGCGGTGACAGGCCACTCATCGTGGTCGTGTTCGTCATGAAATAAATGCCGCCGGTTTCATGGACCAGGCGTGCCAGCGCATAAGGAGCGTAGCCGGAAGACAGATACGTGTACTGATCACCGGAGTACCAGAACGGAAGGTCGACTACTTCTATTACGGCTGATTCCGGCCCCAGGTCGATTGGCAGTTGATAGGTCTGCCCGTTTTCCGGCGCCTGGTATGGAACAAAGCCTTTGCGCCGCCCGAAGACGGCAGACGGGCCTATGACGTATGCCTTGGCTCCGTTCCGCTGACACAGGGCAATCGATGGTTCAAGGGCGTCGGCAAAGTCGTCACCAGCTTCGTCGGTCACCGCAACCAGCATGATTCTTCGGTGTTGCTGGACACGGAATCGACTCCACACGGTCAACACCTGCTTCACAGCAGTAAAAACGTTCTCGACACCCGATGGATCCGTCGGAGCATTCTGGATCGCACTGAGTATCGTCTCAAACTCGTCCGTCGGATTCTCTGTAAGAAACTTCGTCTGCTCACCGAAGGACACAACGGCACTCAGCAGAGGGATCTCGTGTCGAGGAATCTGATCGGTCTTCTGCAGTGCGTCGAGTTCTCCGTAAACTCGCCTGAGTCGTTTCGCAATTGCTTCACGTTGTTTGGCGATGCTGCCTGAACCGTCCAGCATCCAGACCAGCAGCACGCGTTTTTCCTGCAGGTTTTTGGCGACTTCCCAGGTGACTCGATCAAGTGCTGATTCCAGCTGGATCATCGCTTCGCCATTCGTTCCGTTAACAACGATCCGTTCGTCGACCTGCGTGCCCTCGGGAACATCGTAAACGCGTTGCTCGCGCACCTGCGGAATCAGCTCATCAATCGTACGAGGATCTGTCTCCTGCTTCGGCTTTTCGGTTTGAGCGATACCGATGCTGGCTGCATTAATTACTTCCCGAACTTCCAGTTCCCTGTCGTCAGGGTTTGCGAGTTCGTACTCAACGACCTCGATTTCCTCTTCCTCTTCAGCTTTTTCCTCGACCATGCGAGCATCAATCGGTGGCTCGTACCAATGCACGTCCTCTTCGACTGCCATCTGCGCCAGATTCATCAACAGCCAGACATGTACGATCACACTCACAATCGTACCGGCGACGCTGCCTCGCGAGACACCTGGTGGTACGTCGTCGTCATCGGCGACCTCAAGATCGATGATCTCTTCAGTCGCCACGGTATCAAACTCCACGACTCCGAATACAGTTGGAGAAAATCCGTCGATCGCAAACTGATCTGCCGAGAAGCCATCAACAGGCGCACACTCATCAATCGAAGTGTCGACCAGATCGTCTCGAATACCATCCTGAGTTGGCGACATGAGGAACTCCGTCGTGTTGAAACCAGGATGAAACGCTCGTTTTCTTTCAGCCGACGCTCAGAATCGGCAATCTCTCATAAACCAGACGAATCAACACGATACTAAGTCACCACGGTACCACGCCAAGTGTTCGATGAAAAACCCTGATCGGCACGCCGACACTAGAAAACGCGTCATTTGTCCAAATCCTGCAGCACCAACCGCAATCGACGTTGAATCCGATAATCCAATGAGACGAATTGCTCTCTACAAATTCGCCAAACACGACGAAACTCACTCGTCACCCACAATCGCGACGCTGCACCGCTACATGTTGAGAACCCCAAAAATCGAACGACTGAAAGAAAGCTGAGACTCAACGTGCGTTGTATTCCACGATGGAATGGCCACTCTGTTTCAATGTTCCGCTTGCTGATTTTCAGCGGTGTGGTTCTGTCGTGCTCCATGTCAAACGCACAACCGGACCAGGTCGATACGCCACGGAGCGAGAATTCCGACGCGGATCAGTCTCTCGATGTCGCGCTCGACGTGGCGCTGAACTCGATCACTGTAGCCAACTTGAAACGGCACATCGACTTTCTCGCCAGTGACACACTGCAGGGCCGGGAAGCAGGAACGGAAGGCAACTATGCTGCCGGAGCGTACATTGTCGACAGGTTGAGAAAGCTCAAACTGACAGCAGCCTCAACTGACGGAAGTTTCTATCAATACTTCCACCCCAATTTTCGCAACATCGTCGTAGTCATTCCTGGCAGCGACGAGCAACTCAAATCTGAGTACATCCTGGTTGGTGGCCACTATGACCATGTCGGTTTCGGCAATCAGACCAACAGCCGGGGTCCTTTCGGTATCGTTCACAATGGCGCCGACGACAACGCCAGTGGCACAGCGGGAATTCTGGAAATCGCCGAGGCATTGGCCAGCCTCCGTGTTAAGCCGAAACGATCCATTCTGATTGCCTTCTGGGACGGCGAAGAGAAAGGGCTGCTCGGATCGCGACACTACGCGGACTACCCCATCATTCCACTCAAGCAGATCAGGTTTCACCTGAATGCAGACATGATCGGTCGACTCCGCCCCGCAGGACTGGAGATCTCGGGATGGCGTGCCGCGACTGGCTCTCGACACTTTCTTGCTCAACGGAACACGGACAGCCTACCGTTGCGGTTCATGTATTCTTACAAGCCGGAAAGTGACCATTGGCCATTTTTCGAACGTCGCGTTCCAAGCCTGATGATCCATACTGGCAAGCATGATGATTATCATCGGCCGAGTGACGACGTCGACCTGCTCAACATGGACGGCATTCGCAAGGTCTCGCAGTTCATGTTGCGAAGCACCGTCGCGGTTGCCAACGAAGTAACGCCGCCTGAATTTCGAGACTGGTCAAATGAAGAGTCCGACCAGTTCACACGAGTCTTTAATGCCTCCACGCAAAATCGAAGATCACGACTGGGAGTTACTTACAACGGGCAGATGGCTGAAGAAGGGATTATCCAGTTGTCGTCGATCGTCGTCGACAGCCCGGCACACATGGCCGGACTGCGAATTGGCGATACGGTCGTTTCAGTGAACGACCAGGTGTTAAAGAAATCGCTCGACTTTCGGACACTCGTTTTGACAGCTCCGTCGAAGTCGATGATGAAAGTCCGCCGGGGAGATGCCGAGCTCGATCTCTCAGTGTCATTGCTGGGAGACCCGATTCTCTTCGGGTTCCACTGGACGATGGACGACGCCGAGCCTGGATCGATCATCGTAACCCATGTCACCGCCGGATCGCCCGCAGACAAGGCCGGCCTGAAACAGCAGCATCGAATTCGAAATGTCGCTGGAAACAGGTTTTCTTCGCGAAACGAATTTCACAAATTGCTGGTCGGGGCACTGAATCCGATTGAGCTGGGTGCGGAATTCGACGGAAAGCTCAGTAAGATCTCGCTCGAACGGGCGGACGCTGACCAGGCATCGGGCAGGCAATAAAAGAAGCCGAACATCCCAGAAGGAATGTCCGGCGTTCCTGATAACGCGTACGAGGCAGATTCGGGACGGTTTCGTCCGTCAGCTTAGTGCCGATGACCACCGCTTGAGTGTCTGTGCCCTGAATTCCCGAATGAGCTGCCGAAACTAAACAGACTGCGACCTGAACCAATCGAGATACTGAATCCAGGTCTGACGTACGAATGACCGTAGCTTGGTCGGTAGTAGCCGCCGTAGTTTCCGTAATTGCCGTAGCTGCCGTGTGAATAAACCTGCTGATGATTGTAGCGCGGCTGGTAACTGTAGTTTGGCGTGTAGTAACTGTTGGATGAGTAGCCATAACCTTGCGAGTAGCTTGAGCAATGATCGGCTCTGGCTGAATCCAGTGATCCCATCAGTGCGACGGCGGCAACAACAGCTCCGAGTGCAAGTTGACGTTTCATGATCGTTCTCCTCAGTCTGAATTCCTGCCACTTCGTGTTCAGCGAAGGGCTACTCCACCGCCGCCCAAAATCAATAGGAGAAACACTCTCCGGCGAGATGGAAGTCTCTGATCTCAACTGGCCGGCCGCATCCATTCGCCCTTGCCAAACTCTGATGCTGCTTTAATGCATCCATGATGCCAAAGTGCCGCAGAACCATGAACAAAGATCGTAAGCCTAGTCAGATAAAGAGTTAAAGTTTTCGAGGCAGCATGCCGACACGCGAAACCATGGCTCAGCGGACATCAGACTGACTCATTTGCGGTCAGTCTGATAACAAATCAAGTTGACAAAGCCCGGCGTTGACCCGGACAGACCAATGTCCGTCATCCGACCGACCGAACAGGACGTCCGCAAGCTGATCAAAATGCGTGATCCCACCACCGGAATCGGTAATCGCCTGCAGATCACTCTGGGCGATGCGAGCGCTACTTGTGGCGTGCGCGATACTCACCAGGACTGCCCGATGGCTCTACACCGGCCGGGCGAGCGAAAATCATCCGCCCCGCACTGCTTTGCAGAACGCTGGTGACTGTGGCTTCGATCTCCTGGCCGATCAACCCTTGAGCCTGCTCACAGACGACCATTGTACCGTCATCAAGGTATCCGACACCCTGTCCTTGCGACTCACCTTCGCGCTGAATCTTCAGTGCCAGCGTGTCGCCTGGGAGGTAACGAGGTCGTAACGCGGAAGCCACATCGTTGAGATTGATGACGTCAACACCCTGGACGCTCGCCACTTTATTCAGATTGAAGTCGTTGGTGACAATTCCAGCACCGATCAGCTTGGCCAGCGAAACCAGTTTCTGATCGACTCCCTTCCCGGCGACATTGTCTCGGTCGTCCGTGTCTCTGACTTCGATTTCAGCGTGCGGAATCGACTGCAGTTTACTGAGGACGTCGAGCCCGCGTCGGCCCCTTGTACGACGAGTCTTGTCGCTGCTGTCGGCGATATCCTGCACTTCCTTTAGAACGAAGCCCGGCACAATCATCTGGGTGTCGATGATCCGAGTTTCGACCACATCCGAAATCCGCCCGTCGATCAGAGCACTACTATCCAGAATCAGAGGCCGACCGCCTTTCAGCTCTCTGGCGAATTCAACATACGGAATGACGAATCGAAAGTCGTCCTTGGTCTGCAACAGAAACGAGATGCTCATGTATGAGAGAATCAACGTAGACATCGCGCCGAGAATTGGTTGCCAGGCTTGAGCGCGAAGAGACGCCACGACTGGGCCGATCGCCAGCATCAGCAGAAAGCTGAGCAGTACTCCGATCAGCAATCCGAAGTAGATCGCCGAAATAAGCTCGATTCGTTTACGACGAATCAGCACATCGAGGACCGTCACCGATTGGCTGATCATCAGCATAATGAAGAATGCCGCCAGCCCGTGCTGCTGAACCAGTGTCGGAAGCATCGATTGGTCGGTGCCAAGATAAGCTGCGATCGCTCCGCCGCAGATGACGGCGTACAGGATCCGGATAACCAGAAGTAGCATGAATGGACCTGTGTTTCGTTACGTCGAGAACGTTGGACGATGCAGTCTACGCTCGACACATTACTGATGGGGCAAGATTCTGTTCGGGAACGGCATCCCGGGCGGGCAACTGAATGTCTGGACTATTTTCGACAACTTCGGACGATCGTTCAGCCAATCGACAACATTCTGCTGGCGCGATCATGATCTCTGCAACTCTGCCTCGTCAGTATTGCGGCAGAATTGAGAAAAACTTCGCCGTTTCGACACATCATGCACTACGAAATCCTGAATATCAGAGAATGGCCCTGTAGCCTGCTCAGTTGTCGGGATGTGAATTGCCCTGGGTATCAGCCAGCTTCCAGATGAATGACCGTCATCCCTTGACCAGAACTCCCAGTCACTCAGTTGACACATAAGAATGCCCTGATTCTAATGGCTGATCCCTTATTCGAAGGCAAACAACTTTGAGTACTCAAGCGTAAGAGTGGTGCTGTCTGACCGGGGCTACGAGGTGCAGACAGCTGGCCTTTGAATGATTTCACGTTCGAACACTGGAGGAAATTCTCAATGCGTAAACTGATTGCTGTTGCAGTCGCCGGTCTGATTCTGGCATCTGCATTCACCGGTGGTGCTAATGCTCGTCCAGCCTACAAGGGTGCGTTCGAGACCAAGTACCCCAAAGTCAAGGAAGGCAACAAGATCGATTGCGGCGTCTGCCATCCCGGCAAGGACAAAAAGGAACGCAACGATTACGGCACAGCACTGGCCAAGGTGATTGCCAAGAACGAAAAAGACAAAGACAAGATCGATGAAGCTCTCGGCAAGATCGAAGATGAAAAGCGTAAAGACGGCAAAACCTTTGGCGAATTGCTGAAGGACGGCAAGTTGCCAGCCACTACTGAGTAATTGGTGTAACGAAAACGCATTGCGCGTGATTGAAAACAAGAAGGCCGTTTCCACATCTGGAAGCGGCCTTCTTTGCTTTTGAAGGTTACTGTTTCCAGCGCTCCCGTTGTTCCGTTCAGATCGCGAGTGGAGTGTTCCTCATGTTTAATCGGACCACATCGCGCGGGCTCGCTGCTGTCGTACTTGCCGTTTGTGTTTTTCGCGTCTGGCTGTGCGCTCACGTCTCGACTGGAGAAGAACACCCGAGCAACTCAGCCTCGGCGATTACTGGAATACCCCGCACACGAACGTGCTGTTTCCTGGAGCGTATGACTATCGCTACACGTTTTCGCGAGTATCTATCGCCTCGATTTCCGGAACCGGAAAGCCACTCCGCGATGAGGCGACGAGTGACTAACGCAGCAACCGCTCGATCGGTGTCCCGTCGCTGAACGCGATCGGCCGACCGATGGGCGTGATAAATTCGTGCGAGTAATCGACGCCGAGCGTTTGCATGACTGTTGCGTAAAGATCTTTGACCTCGATTGGATCGTCCGCGTCCTTCTTGCCCTGAGGATCGGTTGCACCGATCACCTGTCCGGAGGTCAGACCTCCTCCGCCGACCAGACACGAGAACCATTTTGGCCAGTGATCTCGCCCACCGAGAGGATTGACAGTTGGTGTGCGACCAAACTCGCCGATGCACAGCACGACGGTCGAGTCGAGCAGGTCCCGTTCTTTCAGTTCTGCCGTCAGCGTGGCCAGCGCCGGATCGAGGATTCCAGCCTGCGTCACATGTCCGCCGTAATTCGAAGCGTGAGTGTCCCAGCCATTCAGCGTAACTTCCACAGCCCGCACGCCGCTCTCGATCAGCCTTCGAGCGACCAGACAACCGCGACCGAATTGCGAATCGCCGTAAGCCTGCCTGGTCATTTGTGACTCACTTTCCAGATCGAACGCCTTCAGCTGTTTGGAACTCATCATCGTCAAGGCTCGCTCCACGGTGAGCTGGTGCAATGTGTTCTCCGTCTGAATTTGGCGGCCTCGAGAAAATGCCTGCGAGACGACATCGAGACTCGCCAGACGCTGTACCTGCCGAGCGTCTTCGACCAGCGGACGCATGTTCGTGATCTGCCGACCGGGATTGAAAACACGGAACGCGTCGAACGATGCGCCAAGATACCCGCCGCGTGCGGGCCACTGGCCACCGCCAAGGGAAACGTGAGACGGAATTTCCAACCTGTCCACGGGTCGTTCATGAGCCAGGATTGCAGACACCGCAGGATGTTGAAATACGGGATCCGGACGGTAGCCCGTCTTGACGAAATACGTCCCTCGTTCGTGGTCGCCCTCTTTCGACATCAACGATCGAATCACGTTCAGATGCCCGATCTGCTCGGCAACCTGCGGATACAGATCGGCAATCTGCAGTCCCTTCAGGCGAGTATCGATCGCTCTTGTCTCTCCGCCAGTGGTGGAGCCCACGTGCGGATCCCATGTCTCAAGCTGGCTGGGGCCTCCAGCCATCCACAGCACGATCAGCGATTTCTCTCGCTTTGAGCCTCGTTCTTCCGCCGCTTTCAGATCGAGCGCCGGCACGAGAAACGACAACCCCAGGCCGGCAACAGATTGCAGTATCGACCGGCGATTTATTTCAGTTTTCACAGGACGCCTCGGCATCGTTCAATGGTTCCAGGAAAATTCAGGCGAGTTGAACAGCGTCCAGAAGATGTCCTCGACGACAGGGTTGCGACGGTTGTCAGTATGGTTGCCCAGCAGCCCCAGAAAATGCTCGCGTTCTAAGGGACTCGGCCGCCGCGTCAGGCACGCCAGATATGCCGCGTCAAGCACGTCTTCGTTGGTCGTACACAAGTTCGAAATCCGACCGCACGCCGAGAAGATGTCAGACTTCACCGCGTCTCGAGTCATATCACTGTTCATCCGCAGAAGTGCCTGCGGAATCGTACCGGTGTGTTCGACCAGCTCCTTGTCGCCGAGGTCGCCGTATTCGCGAACGAAATCCCGCTCGCCGGTGAAGCGTCGAAATCGAGTAAACAGGTGCGAGTTCTGATCGATCGTTTGAATCGTAGACGCCTGTAGCATGGACCCAATGATCTGCTCAGGTCGCAATCGAGTCATGGGAAACAGCCCCCAGGACTCATCCAGTATCGTGATCATCTCTTCGTAACTCACGTCAGGTTGCGATTGGTCGTCCGGTTCGAAAACACTTTGCTGTCGGAACGGTTTCGAAGACACGATGACTGTAATCAGCCGTCGCAGGTCGTGGTTGTGCTGACGAAAATCCTGACCCAGCAGGTCCAGAAATTCATAGTCTTCTTCCGCTTCCTCGCGCTTCGGCATGTCATCAACAGGAGTGATAAACGAGCGTCCAAACAATAATCCCCAGACGCGATTGGCAATCGCAGAATCAAACTGCCGGTTCTCGCGATGCGTTATCCAGTGAGCGAATCGTTCACGAGACGTGCCCTCATCCGGTAGCCACTCACTTCCAAACGGGACTTTCGGAGCGACCTCTCGCGTTTTCAGAGTCACTCGATCCTCGACCTCATACACCTTCCCAGTCTGGTCGTAGACTCCCAGCCCGCCAGTTTCCGCTTGTCCGAACTGAGCGGCGATACCCTCGAAGTGACCCTGTTGCCATTTGTCGTTGAACGGATGATCGTGGCACTGAGCACAGTCCATGCTCTGTCCAAGGAAGGCTCGCACGGAACGGGCCGCGAGTTTGTTCTCGTCGAGATCGTCGTTAGCCACCGCAGACGTAATGAAGTTGGTTTGAGGCTCGCCCGTCCACAAGCCCTTCGAAGAAATCAACTGCCGCACAATGTTGTCATAGGGCTCGTTAGCGGCGAGCTGATCGCTGAGCCAGCTCACGAACCGGTCGCGCCGAAAGACGATGAACTGTCCGCCTTCGACACCGACAAAACACCTCGCCAGACGCTCGGCAAAATAGTCCGCAAAGCGCTGGTCGCTCAGGTATCGCTGAGTCCAGCGTTCAATCCGTTTCGGTTGGTCGTCGAGTTCAAACTGACGGACTTCTTCCAGCGACGGAACCGTCCCCATCAGCGAAAGAGCTAACCGCCTCAGCAACAACAGTTCGTCAGCAGCCGTTGCTGGCTTCAACTCACGGCGAGCCCACATTCTTTCAAAGTAGGCATCGACTTTAGCGGTAACATCCGGCAGCTCAGAATCCAGGGAGACCGCCACCGTCGAAGTAGCATCCAGCGAGACCGAAGGCTGAACCGCCCACTGACACAGCACGAACACTGCCGCAACCACAAGCAAGGGCAGGAGTCGTGTCTTCATGCGCGCTTTCCTGAAAACTGATTGCGAGAATTCAAACTGCTGCCGACCGTTGCGGAACTTTGTTCAACCTTGATACCGCTTGAAAGTCGCGTTGGTTTCGCGAATTGTACTGTGGAAAGCGGAAATCTGGCTCTTTAAGGCTCGGCAGGTACAGTCGGCACCCGTCAGCTCAGGATTGGCTCGATGA